>JBAUIQ010000451.1:0-2331 GCA_049683075.1 Pacificimonas sp. | reverse complement strand
CCTAGGCCTGACGGTCGTGATGACGCATCACGGCGCGGATTACGACCGGGCGAAGTGGGGCGCCGTCGCCAAGGCGATGCTGCGGCTGGGCGAGCGTCTCGGCATCCGATCCGCCGCGCGCACCATCGCCGTGTCGCCATCGCTGCGTGACACGCTGGCGGCGCGTTACGACGCTGACGAGCGACTGCGCTATATTCCGAACGGCGCGCCCGCCATGTTGTCCGACCCCGCCGAGCGTGCGCGGGTGCTGGCCGATCTCGACATCGAGGCGGGTAAATTCATCCTGACGGTCGGAAGGCTGGTGCCGGAAAAGGCCTTCGACCTCCTCGTCGACGCCTGGGAGAAGAGCGGCACGGATCGACCGCTCGTCATCGTTGGCGACACGGATCACGCCTCGCCCTTTGCAAAAGCGCTGACCGCGCGCGCCGGACCGAAGCTGCGCTTCGTCGGCCGACAGCCGCGCGAGATCGTCGCGCATCTCTACGCGGCGTGCGATCTCTTCGTGCTGCCGTCGCGGCATGAGGGCCTGCCGATCGTGGCTCTGGAGGCGGGCCGGGTCGGCGCCAATATGCTGATGAGCGATATTCCCGCCAATCTTGACGTCGGCCTACCGCGCGAAAATTACGTGCCGGTCGGCGACGTCGGGGCGCTCGCCGCCGCGCTGACGAAGCCGGGCAGCGCCTATCCGGTCGATGCCGCCGCCCTGTCGGCGCGGTTCGACTGGGACCGGATCGCCGAGATGACCGGCGAGGTTTACCGCGAGGCGCTGGCGATGACGGACTAGCCAATGGAAGGGCAGGGCTTTCTCTTCGCGCCGCCATTGCCGCTGGCGGCGCTTGCCGTCGGGCTGCTGCTCTCGCTCATTCCCATCGGACTTGCGCTCAGGTTCGCGACATCGCGCGCGGCGCAATTCCTGATTCTCGCCATCGGGCTTCGCATCATGTTCGACGCGGCGACGGTGTTTACGCTCCGCCCGCTTGTCGCGGGACTGACGCCGAATGCGCTCTTGTCGATTGCGACGGTCGGGATTGGCTGCCTGCTGATCGAGCGAGTCCAGCTGCGGCTGGCGGCGCTGGTGCCGCTCTATCTGCTGATCGCCGCGATCCTGATGTCCGCCGCCTTCAATGGTCCCGACGTCGCGATGCTGCAAGTTCTGGTGAAGCTCGCCTATTTTGCCGTGCTTCTTGTCGTGGCGTTGCAGGCGCTGTCGGGGCCGAACGGCGGACGCCTGCCGATGCTTATCGTGGCGGCGTTCAGTCCGGCGCTCATCCTTCAGCTCATTTCAATCGCGACAGGTGTCGCGAATACCTCGCCGACCGACGGCTCTCGCGCCTTTATCGGCGGGTTCAACCATGAATCGATCTTCGCACTCGTCGTCGGCACGCAGCTTTTGGTTCTGACGCTCGCGAAGGACATCGGTCGCGGCGCGCGCGTGGGGCTCCTCGCGATCCTGCTCGTCTCGCTGTTCCTCGCCAATTACCGCACGGTTATCATCGGCCTTGCGCCGCTGCTTCTCGTCGAGGCCTTTGCGCTGGCCGCGGGCGCCGTGCCGCGGCGGCAGCGAGCGCTGCCCTTCCTCGCAGCGTTCGGCATGGCAGCTGTGCTGATCGGTAACATCGCCATCAATCCGGGCGAGCGGTTCGAGGCCGCCGCCCAGATGGTGGCGAACCCCGGCGAGCTGATCCGGCCGCCGGAGCAGTTCACGCGCGAAGAACGACGCTTTGCCTCGGCGCGGTCCTATGTCTGGAGCCAATATTGGTATGGCTTCACGCGCGCCGGGCCGACCGAGCAGGTATTCGGCCATGGTGCCGACAGTTGGCAGGACGACTTCAAGGTCTACGCGCAGAACACCTTCCTGTCCTATCTCTACGAATTTGGAGTCTTCGGCGCGTTTGCCGTTGCCGCGCTCCTCATCGCCATGGCGATCGCGGCAGTGAAGGCGAGCGGCGGCATGGCTGCGCGGCTGCTGGCCGCCCATGCCGGGTTCCTGCTCATAAACCTCTCGACGATGCCCTTCTGGATCATCGAGGGGCTGCTCTTCTACGCGCTCCTCTGCGCATTGACGCTGCACTATGCCTATCGCGCCTCGGCGGTGCGAAGCCGGGCGCCTCTTACTGGCGCCATGGCGGCATAAGCGGCGATTTTCGGCAACGCGGCCAGCCCCTCGGGATAATAGAGCGCCTTCACCATGTCCGTCGTCGGCAGGGCGCCGCGACCCGCGGCGTGCCGCGCGTACAGCTGAATTTCCATATTGGCGAGCGCGCGCAGCCGCCGCTGCTCCTCGGGCGTCCGCGAGGGCATCAGCTCGGCGATCGTTTGCGAGATCAGGGG
>JBAUIQ010000450.1:0-4218 GCA_049683075.1 Pacificimonas sp. | reverse complement strand
TAGATAGACGACATTGCCGTCCCGGTCCTCGCCCAGCGCCTCCTCAGTGAGGTCCTTCGTCACCGTGCCGGACAGCGCATAGGCGACGACCAGCGGCGGAGAGGCGAGATAGTTGGCGCGGACGTCGGGCGACACGCGCCCCTCGAAATTGCGGTTGCCGGAGAGGACGGAGGCGGCGACGATGTCATTGTCGTTGATCGCCTTCGAAATCGGCGCGGGGAGGGGCCCGGAGTTGCCGATGCAGGTCGTGCAGCCATAGCCGACGAGGTCGAAGCCCATGGCGTCGAGATCGTCCGACAGGCCGGTGGCGTCGAGATAATCGGTCACAACCTGCGAGCCCGGCGCGAGCGAGGTTTTCACCCAGGGTTTCACGTCCATGCCCTTCTCCCGCGCCTTGCGCGCGACAAGCCCGGCGGCGATCAGCACGTCGGGATTGGAGGTGTTGGTGCAGCTGGTGATGGCGGCGATGGCGACGTCGCCATGACCGAAGTCGTAATTCTCCCCGTCCACCTTGAAGCGCTTGTCATGATCGGTGCGCTTCCCCTGGAACGTGCCGCCCTCCATGTCCTTGCGGAAGCTGTCATCGAGATCGGGCAGCGACACGCGGTCCTGCGGCCGCTTGGGCCCGGAGAGCGAGGGGACCACGTCGCCCAGCTCCAGCGCCAGCGTGTCTGTGAACACCGGATCGGGCGTCGCCTCATCGCGCCACAGCCCTTGTGCCTTGGCATAGGCCTCGACGAGGTCGCAGCGCCAGTCCTCGCGCCCCGTGAAGCGCATATAGCGGATGGTCTCGTCGTCGACCGGGAAGAAGCCGCAGGTCGCGCCATATTCCGGCGCCATGTTGGCGATGGTCGCGCGGTCGGCGAGCGTCAGATTGCCGAGGCCGGGGCCGTAAAATTCAACGAACTTGCCGACGACGCCCTTCTTCCGCAGCATTTCGACGACGGTCAGCACGAGGTCGGTGGCGGTGATGCCCTCGCCCATCGACCCGGTCAGCTTGAAGCCGACCACTTCGGGGATCAGCATGGAGACGGGCTGGCCCAGCATGGCCGCCTCCGCCTCGATCCCGCCGACGCCCCAGCCGAGGACGCCGAGGCCGTTGATCATCGTTGTGTGGCTGTCCGTGCCAACCAGCGTGTCGGGATAGGCGACGGTTTTCCCGTCTTCATCCTCAGACGTCCACACGGCCTGACCCAGATATTCGAGATTGACCTGGTGACAGATGCCCGTCCCCGGCGGCACAACGCGGAAGTTGCGGAAGGCCTGGCTGCCCCATTTCAGGAACTCGTAGCGCTCCTTGTTGCGCTCATATTCCAGTTCGACATTCGCCTCGAACGCCTGCGGCGTGCCGAATTCATCGACCATGACCGAGTGATCGATGACGAGATCGACGGGCACCAGCGGGTTGATCGCCTCCGCTTCGCCGCCCAGCGTGTCGATGGCCGCGCGCATGGCGGCGAGATCGACGACGGCGGGAACGCCGGTGAAATCCTGCATCAGGACGCGCGCCGGGCGATAGGCGATCTCCCGATTGACCGTCCCCTCAGCCAGGAAAGTCGCGAACGCCTCCACATCCTCGGGCCCCACCGTCTCGCCATCCTCGAACCGCAGCATGTTCTCGAGGAGCACCTTCATGGAGAAGGGCAGCCGGTCGAGATTGCCGTATTTTTCCGCCGCGGCGGGCAGGGAGTAATAGGCATAGGACCGGCCGTTCACATCGAGATCACGGCGGGTGGAGAGGCTGTCGCGGCCAGTGGCTGTCATGGAAAGTCTTTCGTCGCAAAGTGGCACTTTGCGCCGGGGCGCGGCGGCAAGGCACGCGCGGCTCCGGCGGTCGGTGGTTCGCTTAGCGAACGCACGGGGGCGGGGGAAGGGTGCGGGGGCGCGTCTGTGATGTGACGCCCGCCCGATCGTCTAAGCGCGGGTGCCGAATTCGGAAGAGCGACGCTTCTTCTCGTAAGTCGGTAATAACCATCTTGTCTTCTGAAAGATTGTAAAGACGGGCCGATGTGTTTCTTTGGCTCCTCAGTAAAAGAGAGTTCATTCGCCCAGTTTGGGCACAAATTCATCCAGCAGACCGCTTGAAAACACCCTTTCCGGCGATAGGGTCAGGTTTACCGCTGGGGGGCGATGGGTATGGTTCGTTTGCCAACACTGGTCGTCATGACCGCCTTGTTTCTGTCCGGATGCAGCGAGCAGCTGCCGACCTATCGCTATAAGCTGACTGTCGAGGTCGACACGCCCGATGGCGTGGTGTCGGGATCGGCGGTGCGTGAGGTGACGTCGAGTTGCAGCACGGCCAACGGCTATGCGGGCGGGGGGGGCGTCGATGGACGTGCGCGGCGAGGCCGTGGCGGTGGACCTCCCCAACGGGAAAACGCTCTTCGCGCTCCTCAGCGCGCCGACCTACAATGGCGAGGCCGAACATGTCGCGTTCAATGTCTTCCTGCGCGAAATCACGATGGATCGCGGGTTTAGCGATAGCTGCGGACATCTGAACTATACCGTGAAGGCGCTCGCGACCGGCAACTATCGCGCTGAAGTACCCGAGGACATGTATCCGACAATGGTGTGGTTAGACGACTTTGCCGATCCTACGAGCGTAACGCCTGTAGCAAAGGAAACCATCGAAACTAGCTTTGGCGCTGATTATCGCATCCGACAGATTTTGATCGAGACCACTGACGCCGACGTCACTTGGGAGACCAATGGGAGGCTGTCTTGGCTCGAGGAGCAGCGAGGCTCGCTTATCAAGAGGCCTGTAGGAGTCGCGATCGGAGATATGCCCGAAGGCTCACGAATTACAGAAGCTGATTTTGCAGAAGGAGAGCGAAAGTGAACGAAGCTACTTTCAAAGCCGTCTTAGCTATGGATGCCTATAACCGTGGATACGACGCTGGCCTTTGGATGAAGGCTTGATGCGTTTGGCGGTTGGACTTGCGGTTGGGGCGGCGGCGCTGGCGGCGTCGGCCTGTGCGGAGCAGCTGCCGACCTATCGCTATAAGCTGACCGTCGAGGTCGACACGCCTGAGGGTGTGGTGTCGGGGTCGGCGGTGCGTGAGGTGACGTCGAGTTGCAGCACGGCCAACGGCTATGCCGGCGGGGGGGCATCGATGGACGTGCGCGGCGAGGCCGTGGCGGTAGATCTCCCCAACGGCAAAGCGCTATTCGCCCTCTTGAGCGCGCCGACCTACAATGGCGAGGCCGAACATGTCGCGTTCAACGTCTTCCTGCGCGAGATCACGAAGGGTCGCGGGTTCAGCGATAGCTGCGGACATCTGAACTATACAGTGAAGGCGCTCGCGACCGGCGACTATCGCGCCGAAGTGCCCGCGGACATGTATCCGACGTTTGTCTGGTTCGAAGAAGAACCTGACCCGACAAGCGTCCAACAGATTGAGCCGACGGAACTCTCAAATAAGTTTAAAGGGTACGGTCTGACGAATGTCACCATCGAAACCTCTAACCAGCCTATTACTAACATTCTTGCAGATCGCCTGCCATGGTTGGAGAGATATTACGGAAAATACCTCTCAGGACAATCCGTTTCGGGCGGCGGATTTGGTTGGGCTTACGAACTTCACTCCGGCAGTTTTAAACAAGGGATGGATGAATGAGCAATTTGTTCCGCGCAATCTTGGCAATGGACTCCTACAACAGAGGTTATGGGGCCGGCCTCGAATTCGAGGGAAATTCGGACGTTACCAATTCCATGATCGGGAATGCTTTTGTTCTTCGAAGCGACGGAGGTGAAGTTGCCCAGTCCGCTTCGTTTTATGCGATTGCCTATGACTGGTTTAGCTCTGACGTCTTGCGCGAAACCATCATTAGTTATCGCGGCACTGATAGCCAAAACGCAGCGAACTGGCGCGATAAGCTTGCCGACGTAACGAGCGGCTGGTCCGTCGGTGGCGGAAGTCCTTACGCGGAGCAGGCTGGGTTGGCGGTCGAGTTCTACAAGGCAGTAACAGATGCGGAGGGCACCGATCTCCGGCTACAGAATGTTTCGTTCACAGGACATTCCATGGGCGGCGGCTTTGCCGGTCTTCTCGCATCGGTTTACGACAAACCCGCGACAGTCTTCGCGAACATGGCGTTCGAAGCCGCTGCGGAGAACACTTACAGCAATGCGCAAGACCTGCAGTTCCCTAGCTCGCCGACCGGGATTGCGAATGCCGAACTGCGCGAACGGGTCTATGGCACCGACGAGCCGTGGGC
>JBAUIQ010000449.1:0-3581 GCA_049683075.1 Pacificimonas sp. | reverse complement strand
ATCACACTGGGGGTGTGGGGGTCGCAGGTTCGAATCCTGTCTCTCCGACCAGCAACCTAGCGCAGCATCCCGGTACGTCCGATTTTCCTCCCAATGTAGGAAAATTCGTGCGCAATAGACCGGCTCCTTAAATTTCAGGAGCTGGAACTCATGTCAGACATCATCGACCGCCTGCTCGACGACCTAATCGAGCGCGAAGGCGGCTATATCGCGCATCCCGATGATCGCGGTGGACCCACGAATTACGGCATCACGGAGCGAACGGCCCGCGCCAATGGCTATGACGGCGCGATGCGCGACTTTCCGCGCGCATCGGCGCTGGAGATCTACACCGAACGCTATTGGGAAGGGCCGCGTTTCGATGACGTCGCAGAACTCTTCCCGCATGTGGGCGCGGAACTCTTCGACACGGGCGTCAACATGGGACCGGCCGTCGCGACGCTCTTCCTGCAGCGCGCGCTGAACGCGCTCAATCGTCGGGGCCGCGACTGGGGCGACATCGCGCTCAGTCGCCGTATCGACCGCCCGACGCTGGCTGCGCTCGCCGCCTTCCGCCGCCGCCGTGGGCCGCGCGGCGAAGAGGTTCTCGTTCGCGCCCTCGATGCCCTGCAGGGCACGCGCTATATCGAACTGGCCGAAGGCCGCGCCGCGAATGAAAGCTTCGTCTATGGCTGGCTCGCCAATCGCCTCGGCAATGCGGGAGAGGCGGCATGAGCGTTCTTACCAGCCTGATCGGCCCTGTCGCGAAATTGATCGACAAGGTCATCCCCGATCCGCACGCCCGCGATCAGGCGAAGCTCGAACTGCTAAGGCTCGAGGGCAGTCAGGAGCTGACGCAGATCCAGGCGCAATTGTCCGCCATCGTCGCGGAGGCGAAGTCCAGGGACCCCTGGACCAGCCGCGCACGTCCCAGCTTTCTCTACATCATGTACGCGCTCATCCTCTGGGCGATTCCGATGGGCGTCATCAGCGCGTTTCAACCGCTGACGGCAGCGGCCATCGCCAAGGGCATGGGCGCCTATCTGAATAGCATTCCGGAGCCGCTCTATGTCCTCTTCGGCACGGGCTATCTCGGCTACACCGCCGCGCGGAGCTGGGGGAAGGCGAAGGGTGTGGAGTGAAAACGCGACATTTCTGTCAAATGACTGTCAAATTGGTGTGACCTTCGCGGTGCAATGGCATGCTGAGATGCAACAGTGATTTCGTGACCAACAAAGCGAAGCCAATATCGTCCGGACTGGTGAAGAACGGGATGAGGACGTAACGCTATGGCCATGAAACTACTTCTCCTTGGCGGCAGCGGCTTCGTCGGTCCCGCCATCGCGGCGGCGGCGAAAGCGGCGGGCGACGACGTCATTGTCGCTGCCCGCTCGCCCGCCGACGATGCGGATCGGATCGTACTTGATCGAACCGACCCCGCTGCCGTTCGTGCAATCGTTGATGGCCAGGATGTCGATGTCGTCATCGATATCCTGGCTATGACCGTCGCAGCGACGGCTCCGCTCATAGCGGAGCTGGCCAACGTCAATGCGCGTTACATCATGCTCAGTTCGGCGGACGTCTATCGCAACTATGGTGGCTTACATGGAAAGTCCGACGTCCCGCCCGACCCAGTCCCGCTCGCCGAAGACGCGCCGTTTCGATCGAACCTCTATCCCTATCGCGGCGCCGCGCTCCGCTCGCCTCGTGCGGACGAGAGCTGGCAGGATGATTATGAAAAAATCGAGGTTGAGGCAGCGGTGCGAGCCTCGCTGCCGATGGCCACGATCCTTCGTTTGCCCATGGTGTTCGGCCCCCGCGATCCCAGCCGCCGCTTCCGCTGGTGCCTCGAGCCGATGCTCCGCGGCGCACCCGCGCTGACCGTCGATCGGGCATGGGCGGACTGGCGAACCAGCTATGCCCATGTCGACAACGTCGGCGGCGCCATCGTCGCGGCGGCGCATGAACCGGCAACATCCGGACGAACCTTCAATCTCGGCAACGACCTTCAACTCACGCAGCTCGACTGGGCCGCAAGACTTGCGGCCGAGCTCGACTGGCGCGGTAGCATAGAGGCAGCGCCCCGGTCCGGCACGACAACGCCACCCGCAGACCGGATCGCGTCACTCGATCTCGCCTACGACCTCTTCACCGATGACGCTTCCTTCCGCCAAACAACCGGTTACGAGGATTGTCTAACTTTCGATGAGACGCTCGGCTCGGTTATCGCCGAGGAGCGTCGCCTGATCGCCGCAAAGGACAAAACTGCATGAAATCCCTGATCGCACTCGCGCTTCTCGCCACCGCGCTTCCCGCCGTCGCCGCGACCCTCATCGTCGGCAACAAGAATGAGGACAGTGTCAGCTTCATCGATCTCGATAGCGGCGAAGAGGTCGCCAAGGCCAAGACAGGGCCGAACCCGCACGAGGTCGCCGTCTCCCCAGACGGCCGCCGCGCCTTCGTCGTCAACTATGGCGGCACGACGCTCGACTTGTTCGACACACAAACGCGCAAACTCATTGGGACCTGCGAACTCGCGCCGAACGCTGGCCCGCACGGCATCGTCTGGACCGACGCCAACGCCATTCTGGTGACGACCGAGCGGACGCAGACACTAACGCTCCTGACGCCCGATTGCGGCCGCGCCGAAGCCATTTCGACGGGACAGGAGGGCAGCCACATGCTCGCCGTCCACCTGCCGACCGGCCGGGCTTATGTCTCGAACCTCTCTGACCAGAGCGTCACCGCCATCGATCTCGTCGCCGGCAAGAAGATCGCCGATTTCGATGCCGCCGAAGAACCCGAAGGCATCGCCGTCACTCCTGACGGGACGGAACTCTGGGTCGCCAACCGCAAATCGAACAGCGTTTATGTCCTCGACCCCGCATCCGGCGACCGCGTCGCCAGCATTGACGTCGGACAAATGCCGATCCGCCTCGCCATTTCGCCCGACGGCAAATGGGCCGTGACCAGCGATCTCCTCGACGGCAGCATCTCCGTCATCGACATCGCAGCACGCCGCAAAGTTCGCGACATCAGGGTCAGCGGCGAGGCCGACGCGCAGCAGGTGACCCTCATCTGGTCCCCGGACGGCACGAAACTCTACGCCGCCGAAACCGCCCGCAGCCAGGTCGCCGAGATCGACTTCGCCACCGGCGAGCGTCTCCGCTATCTCCCCGCCGGCGAAGGCGCTGACGGCCTCGGCATCGCCACCGTAACCGGCCCGCCGCCGACAGTCCGCTTCGAAGACCTCCCGGTACCGCAATGATCGAACTTTATTTTGCGCCGCTGACACGTTCGATTCGAATTTTCTGGCTGCTGGAAGAGTTGGGACTGGACTTCGACCTGCGTCCAATCCCGTTCGTTTCGGCTGGCGATGAAGGCTTTGTTCAGAAAACGCCGACTGGAAAAATCCCAGCGATCACGGTTGATGGTTCGGCGCTCTCCGAGTCAGGCGCGATTGTCCAGCATCTGCTGGAAATCGGCGACCCGTTTCAACGGCTCTCGCCTCGCATCGGCCATCCGATGAGACGCAAGTTTCTTTACTGGCTGCATTTCACCGAAGCGACCGCAGCGCAGCCGATTAACGAGCTGATCTGGCT
>JBAUIQ010000448.1:0-6836 GCA_049683075.1 Pacificimonas sp. | reverse complement strand
GTGCCGAGGAGGATCATCAGCATGCCGAGGCCGACCATGATGCGGAACGACCAGAACACCATGGCGACCGGCGGCTCCTCGTCATCCGGGATAGTGTCGAGACCGGCGACGTCGGCGTTCAGATCATGCTTCAGGATCAGTGAGGAGAGTTTGGGGATCTCTACGGCAAAATCGACGCGCTTCTCCTCCGCATTCGGTATTCCGAAGAGGATGAGCGGCGCGCCGCCCTTATGGCTGTCGTAATGGCCCTCCATCGCCATCACCTTTTGCGGCTGGTATTCCTGCGTGTTGAGGCCGTGTTCGTGTCCCAGCACCAGCTGTAACGGCGCGACGACGACGGCCATGCCCATCGCCATCGTAAACATCGTCTTCACATGCGCATTGGCGTGGCCCTTTAGGAGATGCCAGGCCGCGACCGCGCCGACGACGAGCGCCGTCGTCAGGTACGCCGCCGTCAGCGTGTGGGCGAGCCGGTAGGGAAAGCTGGGATTGAAGACGATATCGATCCAGGGCGCGGCGGGGACATATTGCCCGACATCGTTCACCGCGAAGCCGACCGGCGTGTGCATCCAGCTGTTCACGCTGAGGATCCAGAAGGCACTGACAAAGGTGCCGATCGCCACCATCAGCGTGGCGAAGAAATGCAGCGTCGGGCCAACTCTTTCGCGGCCGAAGATCATTACGCCGAGGAAGCCCGCCTCCAGGAAGAAGGCGGTCAGCACTTCATAGGCCATCAGCGGCCCGAGGATCGGTCCGGTCATGTCGGAGAAGACCGACCAGTTGGTGCCGAACTGGTAGGACATGACGATGCCTGAGACGACGCCCATCGCGAAGGCGACGGCGAAAATCTTCGTCCAATATTTGAAAAGATCCAGATATTTCTGGCTCTTGGTCTTCATCCAGAGCCCGTTCAGCACAGCCAGATAGCTGGCGAGCCCGATTGAGAAGGCCGGGAAAATAAAGTGAAAGGCGACCGTGAACGCGAACTGGATTCGCGCCAGAAGCAGGGCATCGACCGACTCGAACATATGTTCGCTCCGCTACTATCTTCCCTCGAACCGAGAGTTAGCCGAATGGCACGCAGAGCGCCATGCGGCATCGCCGCGTACCCATTTTTGATCGCGATCAAATATCGCCGTTTTTGCTAAGGTAAGGACGCCCTAGCTTCGGTTCATCCTTTCAGGCTCACCTTCATCGCTTTGGCCGCGTCGCGGCGCACCGCCTTCTTGTTCCCGGCATAGGCATGTGCCGGAAGCTCACCCAATTGCCGCGCGATCTCGACGGCAGTGCCGATAACGGCGTCCTCAGCGACGACGAGGTCGAGATAGCCGACCTTTGCCGCGCCCTCGGGATCGTAGATGCGGGCTTGGACGATGGCGGCGGTGAGCGCGGTCTCCTCGAGACGATGCTGGCCAAGGATCAGGCCGAAGTCCGGCATGACCATGCCGATGGCGGTCTCGTTCAAACCGAACTTGTAGGTGCCTTCCGGTCCGACGCGGGTGTCGCAGCAGAGAAGCAGGAGCGCGCCCATCGCGACACCGTGCCCGGTCGCGGCGGCGACCACAGGTTTCGGGCATTTGAACAAGTCGAGGCCAACGCGGCCGCCTTTCGCCACCAGCGCCATGACTTCGTCCGGCCCCTTGCCCTGCATCGTGCGAAGGTCGAATCCAGC
The DNA here is from genome assembly GCA_049683075.1 of Pacificimonas sp. GTDB lineage: Bacteria > Pseudomonadota > Alphaproteobacteria > Sphingomonadales > Sphingomonadaceae > Pacificimonas. The sequence continues at coordinate 5,164 of JBAUIQ010000448.1, read as the reverse complement.
GCAGAATTTTCCCTCACGGCCCGCCAGAACGATGGCCTTCACCTTGTCGTCGGCGCCCGCGTCCGCAATCGCCTCGCCGAGGGCATCGAGCAACTCATGCGACAGAGCGTTCGCCTTGCCATCGTCCATCGTGATCAGCGCCACGCCGTCGGTTACGTCCATCGTCACGCTCATCATTTGGTCTCCTGTTCGGTTTGGCGCATGTCTAGCTGCCTGCCGCGCCGCGTCCCACCCATAGAAAGAGTTGCCCGCGGAGGGCCTTTCTGGCGAGGCGATGGACGTCAATTGAATAAAGGTCTGTTCGATGTCCGAAGCCGCCCCCAAGGAAATTGTCGAGTTCGGCCGCGAGGCCGACGCCTGGTTCGCCGAAAACACACCCGCCGATCCAGGCTTCATGCTGCCACTGACCTTCATGGAAGTGGGCGAGGACCGGCAGTTCGACTTTCTGCGCGCGTGGCAGCGGAAGGTCTACGAGGCTGGTTATCTCGGCGCGGCCTGGCCCGCCGAATATGGCGGCGGCGGCCTGACCGAGGGGCATCAGAAGGCCGCGACGAAGGCGATGCGTAAGCACCGCGTGCCGATCATGCTGAACGCCATCGGCCTCAACTGGGCCGGACCGCTCATCCTCGACACGGGCACGGACGAGCAGAAGGCGGCCTATCTGAAGGGTATCCTCAGCGCCGAAGACATCTGGTGCCAGGGCTTTTCCGAACCCGACAACGGCTCCGACCTCGGCAACGCTCAGCTGAAGGCGGTCCGGGACGGCGACGACTACGTGCTGAATGGCTCGAAAATTTGGACCACGCAGGGCAATTATGCGAAATATATGATCCTCCTGGCGCGCACGAACCCCGACGCGGAGAACAAATATGCCGGGCTCAGTTTCTTCCTCGCGCCGATGACGGTGGACGGGATCAGCACGCAGAAGCTGAAAAAGCTGACGGGCGAATTTGGCTTCACGCAGACATTCTTCGAAGATGCGCGCATCCCGGCCTCGACAATGATCGGCGGCGAGGGGAATGGCTGGAAAGTGGCGATGCGGACTCTCGAATATGAGCGCGGCGCGCGGGGCGGCCAGGCGGGCGGTTACATGTCCATCGCGCCCGACATGATGGAGGTGCTGGACCTTGCCAAGACGGTCGAGCGCGACGGCGCGCCCGCGCTCGCCGACCCTGTGCTGGCCGACGAGATGCTCGACTATTTGATGGACATGCACGCGGTCAGCTTGTCGAACGACCGGAAGCGTTTGCCTGCATTGACGGCGGACCATCCCATCGCACTGCCGCTGATGTCGAAGCTGGAATTTTCCGAGCTGTTCAAGGATATCAGTGAGTTCGCACTAACACTGATGGGCCCGAAATCGGCTTACTATGTAGGTGAGGACAATGCAGCGGACGGCGGCTGGTGGGCGCGTAGCTATTTGAACGCGTTTTCCGCGACCATCGGCGGCGGCACGACGCAGATCCAGAAGAACATTATTGGCGAGCACGTCCTCGGCCTGCCGAAAACGCGGTAACGGAGATGAGCGATATTTCCGAGCAGCTGGGCCGCATCGGCGTCAGCGAGGAACAGGCCGAGCTGATGACGGTGGCGACGAATTTCTGCCGCGAGAAGAGCCCCATCGACCGGGTCCGCGCGCTGATCGACGACGAGCGCGGCTATGAAGAGGCGCTGTGGCGCGAAATCGCCGATCTCGGCTGGCTCGGAATCGCCATTCCAGAGGCGCATGACGGCGTTGGCCTGGGCATGGCCGAAGTCGTGCCGGTCGTCGAGCAGATGGGCCGGAATTTAATGGCGACGCCCTTTCTCGTGTCGACGCTGGCGGCGCAGGCGATCCTGACGGCAGGTTCGGCCGAGCAACAGGCCAAGTGGTTGCCGAAACTCGCGACTGGCGAGGTCATCGGCACCGTCGCGCTCGGCGAGCCAGACACCGGCCTGACGGCACTCGGCCAGTCGGAGCAGGGCGGCATGATGCTGTCTGGGCGAATGACGCTTATCGAGCATGCAATGAGCGCAGACGTCATCGTCGCCGTCGTTGGGTCGGACGCAAAGGCACAGCTTGTGCTCGTCGAGACGGCGAAGCTCCCGGATGGGGCGCTGCGGCGTGAAGGCATCATCGACGACACGCGCCGGGCCTATGAACTGACTCTCAAGAGCTTCGAGGTGCCCGCAGCGGGCGTCCTTCCCGGCGACGCATCGGCGGCGCTTGCGCATCTCGAACTGGCGGGCGCGCTTTTGATGTCGGCGGAGATGATGGGCGGTGCGTTTCGGGTCATTGACTACACCGCCGACTATCTTCGGACGCGCAAGCAGTTCGGCAAACTGATCGGCAGCTATCAAGCGCTGAAGCATCCGCTCGTCGATGCTTTCGTGAATTATGAAAAGGCGCGTTCGCATCTCTACGCCGCGGCGCACAGCTTCGACGATCAGGGTCATAATGACAGGCGCGGCGAAGTCGCAGTTCGGATGGCGAAGGCGCAGGCCGAAACGGCGTATAGCTACGCCGCCGACCGCGGCATCCAGTTCCATGGCGGCTTCGGCTTCACTTACGATTGCGACGCCGGGCTACACCGCCGCCGCGCCATCTGGGCGGCGAGCCGGTTCGGCGATGCGCGCGCGCAGAAGAAGCGGCTGGCCGAGCTGCTGTTCTAGCTATTCGTGCCGCAGCGCATCGATGGGGTTCAGCTTCGACGCGCGGCTTGCCGGATATAACCCGAAGGCCAAGCCTACGGCGGCGGCCACGCCAATGGCCAATACGACCGTCCCGGCACCAATCGTAATCGGCCAGTCTGGCAATAACGGACGCAGCGCGAGGGCGCCGCCGCCGCCGATCAGGAGGCCGAGAAGCCCGCCGAGGATACACAGCACCACCGCCTCGACAAGGAATTGCAATTTGATGTCTCGCGTCCGCGCGCCGACCGCCATGCGGAGACCGATTTCGCGGGTGCGCTCTGTTACGGAGACCAGCATGATGTTCATGATGCCGATGCCGCCGACGACGAGCGAGATCGACGCGATGCCCGCGAGTCCCACGCGAAACGCGCCAAGGATTTCTTCGGCGGAACGCAGCTGTTCCTCCATCGAGTAAGCGGAAAAGCCCTTCAAATCGTCTTCGCCAACGCGGTAGCGACGGGATAGCAACGCCTCGACGTCCTCCACCGCGCGCTCCATGTCCATATTGTCCTGGAAGCTGACCCAGATGGCCTGCACGGCATCGGGCGGCCCGGCGGTCTCGACCTGCCCGCCGATGCGCCGACGCGCCGTGGAGATCGGCACGACAACCGTGTCGTCCTGGTCGTTCCCCATGCCGCCGCCCTTCGATTCCAGCAGTCCGATGACGGTCATCGGCGTCCCGTTCGCGCGGAACTCGAGACCGACCGGATCGACATCGCCAAAGAGCTCGTCGCGGATCGTATCGCCAATAATGGCGACCTTCGCCCCGCCGGAAATCTCGCCCTCGGTGAAGAGGCGGCCGGAGGCGAGTTCCCAGTTCGAGACGATCAGATACTCGTTGTCCGTACCGATGATGGAAGTCGTAGTATTCTCGTTGCCGGAGACGACTTGCGCGGCGGAGCGGACCTGGGGACTGGAATAGCGCACGCCCGAAATCTCGCGTTCGATCGCCTCGGCGTCGCGCTCCGTCAGGACGCCAGATTGACCCAGAGCGCGGCCACCGCGCGTATCGGCTTGGGGCAGGATGACGATAAGATTGGTGCCAAGGCTGTTCACCTGGTTGACGACCATCCCCTGGAGGCCGTTGCCGAGCGCCACCATCATGATGACCGCGCCGACGCCAATCACGATCCCGAGCGTCGTCAAGATCGATCGCATGACGTTGGTGCGGAGCGCCGTCAGCGCGACGAGAATATTGTCCCAGATATTCATCGCCTATCCTTTACGGCGCGGTCCTCGATGACCTTGCCGTCACGGAATTCGATGCGGCGTTCGGCATAGTCGGCGATATCATCCTCATGTGTCACGAGAATGATGGTTATTCCCTCGTCCGATAAACGCTGCAGGATCTTCATGACATCGACGGAGGTCTGGCTGTCGAGCGCTCCTGTGGGTTCGTCAGCGAGAAGAATGGCGGGCTCGGTGACGAGCGCGCGGGCGATCGCGACACGCTGCTGCTGCCCGCCAGACAGTTGGTTCGGCATGTTTTTCAGTCGATCGCCAAGACCGACCCGGCGTAGCGTATCTTCGGCCTTCGCTTTTCGCTCCGGCGCGGGAACACCTGCGTAGATAAGCGGCAGGGCGACGTTCTGCGTCGCGCTGGTCCGTTTCAGGAGATTGAACTGTTGGAAGACGAAACCGAGCTTCTTGTTGCGAACGGCGGCCAACTCATCTCGCGACAAACCCGCGACATCGCGTCCGTCGATCTCGATCTGTCCCGAAGTCGGAACGTCGAGACAGCCAATCATGTTCATGAAGGTCGATTTGCCCGACCCGGACGCACCCATGATCGCTGCAAACTCGCCCTGTCTGATGCCCACCGAAACCCCTGCCAGCGCATGTACGTCTTCGCCCCCGGTCGAGTAGGTTTTTACGAGATCGCGGGTCTGGACGATCATCGGCGCTATTCGTCCGTCGCGGTCAGGGCGCGGACGATCACCTCGTCGCCAACGGAGAGCGTATCATCGGTCAGTTCGCTGTAGCGATCGCCCTCAAGGCCAGCCGAAACAGCAAGAGCCTCCGCGCCTTCGCCGCCCTCGACGAACACATGCTCGCCATCAGGCACCTCGGCATCGAGTGGGCGATAGCGAAGTGCGGCCGTCGGAACGCGAAGGACGTCCGTGGCGCTGCCGGTGACGATATCGACTGTCGCCGTCATGCCGGGGAGGAGCTTCCCGTCTTCGTTGTCGACGTCGAGGAGGACCAGATAGGTCACGACATTCTGCTGTTCGGTCGGGGCCTTTCGCACTTGCCCGACCTCGCCTGCGAACACCTCGCCCGGATAGGCATCGACGCTGAAGCTGACCGGTTGGCCGATCGTGATACGCCCGATATCCGCCTCGTCGACATTCGCCTCGACGCGCATGCTGGAAAGATCCTCCGCGATTTCAAACAGCGTCGCGGTCTGAAAGTTGGAGACGACCGTCTGACCGGGGTCGATGTTGCGCGTGATGACGGTGCCGTCGATGGGCGCGCGCAGCGTCGTGCGGCT
>JBAUIQ010000447.1:0-3619 GCA_049683075.1 Pacificimonas sp. | reverse complement strand
GCGGCGGATCATTTCCGTCGCGGTGAATTCGTTTCGGCATCGCGATGGCAGACCCTTCGGCCTTAGAAAAGGTAGGTCGGCTAACTCCTGCAAGCTACACCGACAGCACCGGTTAAGCTGTTCGAGCAAAGATATTCGGAAGTATATGCACCCGGCCAGAGGAGGCCGAGCAAGAATCTAGGCGACACATCTGTCGCATCGGCCACGCACTTCCATGACTGGCTTCGGCGTGTGAAATCCGCTGGCGGAGGCGACGCTGCGCATGGAAGCGGCCAACACATCATCGTCATGATGTTCGATCCGGCCACAATCATCGCAGATGATGAAGATGCAATCGTGCGCGCAGGCGGGATGTGTATTGGCGATATACGCATTTTCCGTTTCGACGCGCTTCGCAACATTATTCGCGACGAACAGATCGAGAATCCGGTAGATGCTGTTCGGCGCGACGCGTTTACCTCTCGCTGCGGTGACGGCGTCCGCGATGTCATACGCGCTCGCGGGCCCCTTAACGGCCCGCAGTGCATCGAAAACTTGCGCACGCATATCCGTCCAACGCTCGCCAGCGCCGACCATCGCCTGCTCAGCGGCGGTCGCGAGCGCGGCGCCGGAATATTCCTTGTGTTCACTCATATGTTGAATATCGGCCTTTGGTCGGCCGACCGCAAGGTCAGCCTCGGCTGCTGTGCGCCCAACGCATGTTCAGGGCATGGGCGATCGCCACGAGGATCACGCCGAGAATCGTGAGGATGATCTCTCGCGGCCCATGCCCAACCAAAAGGGCGCCCGTCATCGCACCTACGCCGAAACCACCGATTGCAACGCCCTGCCACCGGCCGTGGCTGACCGCGCCCCCGACCAGCCCGACGATCGCCAGCGGTACCGCGACCGCGAGGCCCCATTGATGCACTTCGTGACCAAATAATGCGGACCCGGATGCCGAGAGCAAGGAAATGGCCAGAGCACCGAACAAACAATGGACGAGGCAAAGTCCGGAGACGCCAATCGCGAGTCGATCGAGAAACAGATTTACGGACCGCGCCATTGAAATAGGATATAGTATCACATGCCGCAAACGCAAGCGGTAAATCCTTCAGCTGAGATGTGCCCACCCGCGACGCCCCGCCGCTTGGCCGAGCAGAGTTGCGCGACTAAATGACTGCGCATGGCTACCACCGCACACGCCTCGCTCGGCACATTCGACTCACGCCCCTCGCTGGCGCGCCCTGATCAGGTCGCGAATTGGTTGGTCGGCGTTGCGGCGCTCGTCGTCCTGATGGTTGTCGTCGGAGGGATCACACGACTGACCGAATCCGGGCTTTCGATGGTTCGCTGGGAACCAGTCATGGGGATCATCCCACCGGTGACCGAAGCGGGCTGGCAGGCTGAGTTCGCCGATTATCGAACAAGTCCCGAATATCGCTACAAGAATGCGGGAATGTCGCTGGCAGAATATAAGAACATCTATTTTTGGGAATGGGCTCATCGGTTGCTCGGGCGGCTTATTGGGCTAGCCTTCGTCATTCCCTTGGTCTGGTTCTGGATGAAGGACCGGATTCCGCAGGGCTATAAGCCGCGCCTGCTCCTGCTCCTCGTTCTTGGCGGGTCGCAGGGCTTGCTCGGCTGGTGGATGGTGAAATCGGGTCTCGCAGACGTACCTGAGGTCAGCCACATTCGCCTTGCAATGCACCTGAATCTTGCACTCTTCATCATCGCCTTTCTCGTGTGGACCGCGCAGGATCTCATTCGCGAGCGCGCACGCCTGACGCCGTTCGCCATCACGGTCGGCGCTGCCCTGCTGTTCCAGTTCGTACTCGGCGCCTTCGTAGCAGGACTAAAGCCAGCGTCGATCTGGACCGAGTGGCCGACCATGGGCGGCGGCCTGTTTCCTTCGGACATTCCCATGCTGTCACCACTTTGGTTGAACATCGTGGAGAATCCCTACGTCGTTCAGTTCGCGCATCGCTGGTGGGCGTTCGTCGCGGCGGGCATGGCCATCTGGCTAGGCGTCCGGGCAATGAAGACCGGCAGCCACCGCACACCAATCGCGCTTCATGGGCTTGTCACGCTTCAGGTTTTGCTCGGCATTGCGACCCTGATGACGGGCGTCGCGCTGTGGCTCGGCGTAGCGCATCAAGGCGTCGCCGCGTTGATTGTATGGACTGCCGCGGCCTGTGCGCATCGGGTCGGCGAGCCCAGCGCGGCTCGCTCCGGGATGACCAGCACAAAACAAGAGGGTGTAGGAGCGGTAGCATGAAGAACGTCATTGGCGGTGATCTCGCAGACTGCAGCCACGACCCCGTGACCGGCTGGCACCGCGACGGCTGCTGCAATTCCGCACCGGAAGATGTTGGAAATCACAGTGTCTGCGCGGTGATGACGGAGGATTTTCTGACATTCTCGAAAGCTGCAGGGAACGACCTTTCGACACCGCGGCCTGAATATCAGTTTGCGGGCCTGAAGCCCGGTGATCAATGGTGCGTTTGCGCCGGACGTTGGGAAGAGGCCCGCCGGGGCGGGGCCGCTCCTCTGGTTCGGCTAGATGCCACACATGAGCGTGCGCTGGAGGTTCTGCAGCTCGGTCATCTCCAGGCTCACGCCGAACCTAGCCACGGCTGAACGCGTCCCGCGCTCTGTTCGTCTCAGCCGCCCGAGAGTGTCGGAAAATTTTACACATGCGAAACGATGCAATTTCTATTTCATTGATATTTCGTGAATTTCATGTCTGGCATGCCTCTTGCTTGGCCTACCCCATAGTCGCGTTACACCGTTCGCCGTGGGGGTGATCGAAAATTTTTGGAATGGAATACGCCATGAAGACTCTTCTGCTCGCCGCAACGTCAGTTGCCCTTATCGCTGCACCATCAGCCGCCGGTTTCATCGTCACACCGGGGACGATGAACTCCGTTCCTGCGTCGAATGACTTCCAGGCCGATCTCGCCGCGCTTGGTCTGACTGAATATGCATCCGCTGGTAGCACGATTGTCCTCGACCAGGCGGGAACGATCACGTTCGAATATTTCGGTAGCGAGAGCGCGTTCCGTGACACGTTCACTTACGGCGGTGAAAGTTTCACTGAGAACAACCAGAGCACATTCGGTCCGACGGCGATGTTCAGCGTCGGCGTGCCCGCCGGTGCGTTCTCGGGCTTCTTCACGTCGAGCGGCACGAGCCGTACCTACAATGTCGGCGATGAAGAGTTCGGCATCTTCATGGGCGACTCTCAGGGTTCCGCCTTCGAAAGCGACGTGATCTGGATCGGTCTGGACGATCAGATCTCGCGCGCCGATGACAACCACGATGACTTCATTCTCCGCGCAACTTTCTCCAGCGGTCCGCTGCAGCAGGTTCCGGCGCCGGGCGTCCTCGGGCTTCTTGGCCTTGGCGCACTGGCTCTCGGCGGTCTGCGCCGTCGTAAGTAAGGGTCAATCCCGGATCGGTATCTAGACCGATCCGAGAGGCATTTAAATCGTTGCGGGGCGGACAAAGAAATTTGTCCGCCCCGTTTCGTTTGCAACCCGGCGCGCTCTGCGGTATTCCAATACCACGGCCTATCGGCGCATTTTTCTTGAACATTTTTCGATAATTTCTAGGTACACATTCTTCAGCGGGCCCGGTG
>JBAUIQ010000446.1:0-3604 GCA_049683075.1 Pacificimonas sp. | reverse complement strand
ACTTAGCCGCGGCGGCGACGTGCACCCAGGGCGAGAACGCCAAGACCGAGCAGCGCGAGCGCACCCGGTGCAGGCACCTGCGCGGCGCGCGTCGTGAAATCGAGCGTGTCGATGTCGAACCCGTCGGACGACCGGCTCGTATATTCCGATGCGAAATAAGAGAACGTCGCATCGGAAAAAACAAGCGTATCGAAATTACCACCGCCAAGATCGAATTCGAAGCTTGTGCTGTTCGGGCCGTTCACGGTGGAGACTGTGATGCCGCCGCTCTCGGCACGAAGAGTGTCTCCGAAAGTCGCAATCTCGATGAATTCCGTGCCACCTGGCCCTGAAAATTCGAGGCGAGCTGCCTCAGGGAAATCATCGTTAGGCGTGTTGTTCGTAATTTCCACGGCGAAGACGCTGTCAGCGAATAGAAAAGGCGACACGTCGAAGGTAAGACTGCCGTTGATACCAAGCGAGAAAAATCCCGGCGTGCCGGCATCAATCGTCGCAACGTTGCTGCGGCTGGCATCGACAGCCACACAATTTACGGGAGCACCACCGCTAGATTCGCAATGCTGGCCCTGGTTTGTCGCCGACAGAAACGGCGTGACCGGACCGGCAATGGATGCGGTGGCGGCGAAAGCGGCAACGGCTGCCGCGGCTGAAAGAGACTTGATCATGGATTCCTCCTTTGGATTAGGGGAACGCTTACAATGCTTTTCTACAAGCAAGCGTCGTGCCAGTTCGCTCACCCGCTTGGAATCCGCAGAAAACCGCCAATTCCACGATTCTCGACCACCCAAAAGTGTAAAATTTACCGACTCTCAGGACTCCGCCCGGCACACCCTGAACGGCACATCGGCATTCTCCGCGATGCCAAGCTCCAGGAACAGCGCGAATACCCCGGCGAAATTCGCGGGCGGCAACGGCGCCAATTCCGCCGTCAGGCGGCTGACCGTATCGCACGCCCCGGCGTCGAGGTTGGTCGCGATCCCCGCCGCAATCACACTCCGCCCGATCGCCAGCATTGCCGGATCGTCGGGCAGCGGGTTGCCCGCAATCCGTTCCAGCGCCCGCTTCGCATCCGGCCACGCCCGGTCCGCCAGCGGCTCCAGGTCCATCGCGAAGCTCGCCCCGTCACGCGTCAGCCAATTATCCTCGCCAATCTGCGCCCGGCAACTAATCGCGCTCTGCTTCAATATATCAGGCAGCAAGTTCGCCACCACCGCTCGGCTCTCCTCCGGCGACACGCAGCTGCGTCCCGCCGCCTCCGATTGCGCGACCGCCGCCCCGGGCAGCGCCGCGACCGTGGCGGCCATGATAAGTGTCTTCAGCACTGGGCAAACTCCCGTTCCGGTTCACCTGAACGCTACGTCCGTCCCGCTGTCGTCAGGCTGAACTTCCCGAAGGACCACCGTTCATCATCTTGATGACGACAACCGGCTCACTCCGCGCCAGCATCGGCACAAAGCTCAAACACGGTCCCCTCCGCCCGCGTCCCCGCCAGCTCGAACACCGTGGCCGCCACACCGATCAGCCGCTCGGGCGGAAGGGCGGAAAGGTCGGCCATGATCCGGCTGACACCGTCGCACGTCTTCGCATCGATCTTGCTGATCTGGGCGCGTGACATCTGGAGAAGCAGGCGCGACAGGTCGCCAGACGTCACCCGCGGCGCCCCCGTCATCCGCAACAGCGCTTGCGTCGCCTCCATCTCGGATCGCTCGGCAAGCGGCACCAGCGAAGCGATAAAGGCCTCGCCGTCCTGCATCAGCCAAGCGGCATCCTCCATTTGACCCCGACAACTCGCGACCGTCTCCGCCATGGCGATCGGGAGCGCGTAGGCCGCCAAGGCCTCGATCATGCCCGGCGTCATGCATTTCGGCGCGCGCGCCTCGGTTTGCGCGACCGCCGCCGCGGGGAGCAGCGCAACCAGCCCCGCTACAATTAACGCTCTCATACTCACCTCCCGGATCGATCCGGCCTCAGGCTATTGCGAACCCCGCTGTCGCGCCAGCGCGCTTCGGCCTATAGCGCCCGGCAATGGCCCGCCCCCGCTTCCAGTTCGATATCCACGCCACCGACGGCCGCGCCCGTACCGGCACCATCGCCATGCGCCGCGGCGATATCAGGACGCCCGCCTTCATGCCCGTCGGCACCGCCGCCACGGTAAAGGCGATGAAACCCGCCGACGTGCGGCGCGCCGGCGCCGACATCATCCTCGGCAACACCTACCACCTGATGCTGCGCCCCGGCGACGAGCGCCTCGCCCGCCTCGGCGGCCTGCACGAGTTCATGCGCTGGGACCGCCCGATCCTCACCGACTCCGGTGGCTTCCAGGTGATGAGCCTCGGCGACCTCACGGAAATGAGCGAGGAGGGCGTCGCCTTCAAATCGCACCTCGACGGCTCACGCCACATGCTCAGCCCCGAGCGCTCCATGGAGATCCAGCGCAACCTCGGCGCGGACATCGTCATGGCCTTCGACGAGTGTACCTCATGGCCCGTCGACAAGGACACCGCCGCCGCCTCCATGCGCCGCTCCATGCGCTGGGCCCAGCGCAGCCGCGATGGCTTCGACAGCGGAAAGCAACACGCCGAGCGCAGCGCCCTCTTCGGCATCCAGCAGGGGTCGATGTGGCCCGACCTCCGCCGCGAAAGCTCGGACGCGCTCATTGAGGTCGGCTTCGACGGCTATGCGGTCGGCGGCCTCGCGGTCGGCGAGGGCCAGGAGCAGATGTTCGAAGTCCTCGAGGACGCCCCGCAAATGCTCCCCGCGGACAAGCCCCGCTACCTGATGGGTGTCGGCAAGCCCGACGACCTCGTCGGCGCGGTCCGCCGCGGCATCGACATGTTCGACTGCGTCCTTCCCACTAGGTCGGGCCGCACCGGCCAGGCTTTCACCCACGACGGCCCCATCAACATCAAGAACGCCAAATTCGCCGAAGACCAGCGCCCCCTCGACGACGAGTGCACCTGCCCCACCTGCGCCGAGTTCACGCGCGCCTACCTCCACCACCTCATCCGCTCAGGCGAAATCCTCGGCGCCATGCTGATGACCGAACATAATCTCGGCTTCTACCAACACCTGATGGCAGGCATGCGCAGCGCGATTGCGGAGGAAAGGTTCGACCCCTTCGCCGACGCCTTCGTAGACCGCTACACCCGCCGCGGCGCATAGAACGCCAACCCTCCCTCAGCTGTCATCCCAGCGCAGGCTGGGATCCATCTCTAAAAGAACGCATCAATCAACGGGCGCAACGCACACCCCCAAACCACCGCGTCAAACCTCCCCACCCACAAACGTCCCGTTCCGCCTCAAGCGCCAAATCCGATCAGACACCGGCGCGATAAACGTAATCCGCAAATCCGGCCGCCACCGCAGCAGAGACAGTGCCGCCGCCCGCCCCCGCCGATCCACGGCCTCGACGACATCATCGCCGGGCGGAGCACAGTCACCCCCATGACCCGCATCGAAACTCCATGTCTCGAGCACGTCCGCCACATCGTAGAAGGTCCACAATTCCGCGATCAGAAGCGGCGGCATCCCGACCACCCATTCCGGCATGATCGGGGCATCCTTCTTGTCCCACAACGGCGCCGCCGAGACCTCATGCATGATC
>JBAUIQ010000445.1:0-6211 GCA_049683075.1 Pacificimonas sp. | reverse complement strand
GAGCCGCGCTTTATGCGCTCGCGGCACTGCGAGGCCGCCCGCCGGGCCAGGTTCCGCCCGGCGCGATTCGATGCAGCCGCGTCCCGCGGTTGGCGGACACGCTGCCTGTGGGAGACGCGACCGCGCTTCTGGCACGACGTCCGGATATTCGACAGGCGGAACGTCTCCTTGCCGCGGAAACGGCGCGCATTGGCGTCGCGACGGCTGCGCTCTATCCGCAGATTAACGTGATGGGGTCGGTCAGCCTGTCGGCGGCCAATGCCGACGACCTGTTCACAGACGATGCCTTCGGCTTCTCCATCGGGCCGTTCCTGTCATGGTCGTTTCCAAATCTAGGAGCCGCCAGAGCGCGCGTCCGACAGGCCGAGGCTCGCACCGAGGCGGCTCTTGCAACCTTTGATGGTGCCGTCCTGACCGCGCTTAGAGAAACGGAAAGCGCCCTCGCCCGCTATGTCGCAACCGAACGGCAACGTGTATTGCTGGTGGATGCCGAGGAGGCCGCGACAGAAGCTTCACGCTTGACCGAAATCCGCTTCGACGCTGGTCGTGATAGCCTGTTCGAACTGATTGAAGAACAACGGACCCGTGCCGATGTCAGGGCACAACGCGCAGCCGCGGAGACGGCGCTCGGCGAGGCAGGTGTCGCCTTGTTCCGCGCCCTCGGTGGTGGATGGGACGTCACGTCAGAGGCGACGTCCAGCGAGCAAACCGACGGCGATACAGCCTCGAGAGACTGAGTTCGACTGTTGTGGGGGGTGCGTGCCGTCCAGTTTCGCTATCGCGAGACGTCGGGACCAGTCTCCGGTAAACGATTGGCGATCGGTTCCCTGGTGGGCGCGGCAAGGTTCGAACTTGCGACCCCTGCCGTGTGAAGGCAGTGCTCTACCGCTGAGCTACGCGCCCCGACCTGGTCGCCCTTGGCCAAGCATGTCGAACCGGGAGGCGGCGCTATAGCGGCACCGCCCCCAATCGGTCCAGTCTTTGTAAAGTGACGCGTCTGCGCACCCGGGCGTCTATTTGTTGACGCTGTCCTTCAGGCCTTTGCCCGCCTTGAACTTCGGCTGGGTCGACGCCTTGATTTCCATCGGCTCGCCGGTGCGCGGATTGCGGCCCGTCGAGGCCTTGCGCTTCACGGTCGAAAAGGTGCCGAAACCGACGAGGCGAACTTCATCGCCCTTCGACAGCGCACCCTGGATCGTATCGAATACCGCATCGACGGCGCCAGCGGCTTCGTTTCGGTTGAGATCCGCGTGATCCGCAACCGAGGCGATCAATTCTTGCTTATTCATTCACACTCCCCTTTTTCAGTCCCTTGACCGCCCGTGAGCGACCGAAGGGCGAACCTTAAAGGGAGCGCGGCCCGGAGAGTCAAAAGCTTTCCGGGCCAGTCCTTCAATGAACCGGCTGTGTCTCGCTCGGATGCTCGGGATCGGTCGCGTGAGTTTCCGGTTCGATCCAGTCAATGGCCTCCAGTGGTTCGGCCAGCGCCAGCTCCAGCACTTCATCGACATGACTTACGGGATGGATCGACAAACCTTCCTTCACATTATCGGGAATTTCCGCGAGATCCTTTTCGTTCTCCGCCGGGATCAGCACAGTTTTGATACCGCCACGCAGCGCAGCAAGCAGCTTTTCCTTCAGTCCACCGATCGGCAGCACACGACCACGAAGCGTCACCTCGCCGGTCATGGCAACGTCCTTGCGAACAGCCGTATCGGAGAGCGTCGAGATGATCGCCGTAACCATGCCGATGCCTGCCGACGGACCATCTTTCGGCGTCGCGCCTTCCGGCACATGGACATGAATATCGCGCCGCTGAAACAGGTCCGGTCGGATGCCGTATTCCGGTGCGCGCGCCTTGATGAAGCTGAGCGCGGCCTGGATCGACTCCTTCATGACATCGCCAAGTTTGCCCGTCGTCTTGATCTGGCCTTTGCCGGGGACAGTGACAGCCTCCAGGGTCAAGAGTTCACCGCCGACTTCGGTCCAGGCGAGACCCGTGGCCGCACCGACCTGGTCCTCCTCCTCGCCAACGCCGAAGCGGAATTTCTTCACGCCCGCATAGTCGCCGAGATTGTCGGGCGTAATCGTGACGCTTTCATGCGCGCCTTCGATGATTTGACGCAGCGACTTGCGTGCCAGCCGCGCAATTTCGCGCTCCAGCGTGCGTACGCCGGCCTCACGCGTGTAAAAGCGGATCAGGTCGCGCAGAGCATCGTCCTGCAACGTGAACTCACCTGACTTGAGACCGTGCTCCTTCACCTGCTTTGGGAGCAGATGCGATTTCGCAATCTCGACTTTTTCATCTTCGGTGTAGCCTGACAGCCGAATGATCTCCATGCGATCGAGGAGCGGCTGGGGCATGTTCAGGCTATTGGCCGTCGTCACGAACATCACGTTCGACAGGTCGTAATCGACTTCGAGATAATGGTCGTTGAAGCTGGCATTCTGCTCGGGATCGAGAACCTCGAGCAGCGCCGATGACGGGTCGCCACGGAAGTCCTGGCCGAGCTTATCGATCTCGTCGAGCAGGAAGAGCGGATTCGCGGCGCCCGCCTTCTTCATGTTCTGCAGGACCTTGCCCGGCATCGAGCCAATATATGTCCGGCGATGGCCGCGGATCTCCGCTTCGTCGCGGACACCGCCGAGTGATTGACGGATGAACTTCCGGCCAGTTGCCTTGGCGATCGAGCGCCCGAGCGAGGTCTTACCGACACCCGGAGGACCGACGAGGCAAAGGATCGGGCCCTTGATCTTCTTCGCGCGGGCCTGGACCGCTAGATATTCGATGATCCGTTCTTTGACCTTTTCGAGGCCATGATGATCCTCATCCAGGATCTTCTGAGCGGCCGGCAAATCCTTGCGTGTGCGGGTTTTCTTCGACCAGGGCAGGCCAAGGAGGACGTCGAGATAGTTGCGAACGACCGTTGCCTCGGCGGACTGCGGCGACATGGTCTTCAGCTTCTTCAGCTCCGCCGTCGCCTTTTCCAGTGCTTCCTTCGGCATACGCGCTTCGACCATTTTCTCTTCATAGTCGGTGATCTCGTCACCATCGTCGTCGTCGCTGCCTTCCAGCTCGCGCTGGATCGCCTTCATCTGCTCATTGAGATAATAATCGCGCTGCGACTTCTCCATCTGGCGCTTGACGCGGCCCTTGATCTTCTTCTCGACCTGCAAGACGCCGAGTTCGCCCTCCATCATGCCGAGCACCTTCTCAAGACGCTTTCCAACATCGGTCGTGGCCAGCAGATCCTGCTTCTCGGGGATCTTTACGCTTAAGTTCGACGCAATGGCGTCGGCGGCGCGCGAAGGTTCTTCAAGCTGCTGAACCTGAACGACAACTTCCGGCGCGATCTTCTTGTTAAGGCGAACATATTTCTCGAAACGGTCGGCGGCTGAACGCTGATATGCAGCGACCTCTTCTTAGTTTCCGATCTGGTCCTCGAGCGGCTCGAAATCCGCCGTGCAGAAATGGCTTTCCAGGTCGAGCTGCGTGATCCGCGCGCGACTCTGACCCTCGACGAGGACCTTCACCGTTCCATCGGGAAGTTTCAGCAGCTGAAGGACCGTGGCTACGGTGCCGACGTCGAACAGATCATCGGCGCTTGGGTCCTCGACACTAGCGTCTTTCTGGGAAAGGAGAAGCACGGACTTCTCGCCCGCCATCACCGCTTCGAGCGCGTTCACCGATTTTTCGCGGCCCACGAAGAGCGGGACGATCATTTGCGGGAACACGACGATGTCGCGCAGGGGAAGGACGGGAAGGGTTTCGACAGTCATCGAGGCAGTATCTCCGGGAGGGTCGACCCGGCCGGTCGGCCAGGTATTGTCTACCGAAGAATATGGGGACCGGCGCGGGCCCGATCAACCGTCCCGCGCCCTCTCCGAGCAAGACGTTACGCCGCAGCGTCTCCGGTTTTCGCTTCCTTCTTGGCGAAGACCAGAACCGGATCCTTCGTGCCGCCAACGACATCCTTGTCGATGCGAACCTCGTCGACGCCATCCATGTTCGGGAGTTCGAACATCGTGTCGAGAAGGATGCCCTCCATGATCGAGCGCAGCCCGCGCGCACCTGTACGGCGCTTGATCGCCTTTTTCGCGACGGCGGACAGCGCGTCCTTTGTAAAAGTCAGCTTCACATCCTCGATGTCGAACAGCTTCTGATACTGTTTCACGAGGGCATTCTTCGGCTCGGTGAGGATCGTGATGAGCGCATCCTCGTCCAGATCCTCAAGCGTTGCGAGGATTGGCAGACGCCCGACGAATTCCGGGATCAGGCCGTGCTTCAAAAGGTCTTCCGGCTCGATCTCGCGCAGGACCTCACCCGTGCGGCGCTCCTCAGGCGCGGCGACATGCGCGCCGAAGCCGATGGACTTGCCCTGCAGGCGGTCGGCGATGATCCGTTCGAGGCCTGCAAAGGCACCGCCGCAGATGAACAGAATGTTCGTCGTGTCGACCTGGAGGAATTCCTGTTGCGGGTGCTTCCGCCCGCCCTGCGGCGGGACAGAGGCAGTCGTACCTTCCATGATCTTCAGAAGCGCCTGCTGAACGCCTTCGCCCGAAACATCGCGCGTGATCGACGGATTGTCGGCCTTGCGGCTGACCTTGTCGATCTCGTCGATGTAGACAATGCCGCGCTGGGCGCGCTCGACGTTATAATCCGACGCCTGAAGCAGCTTCAGGATGATGTTCTCGACATCTTCGCCGACATAGCCGGCCTCTGTCAGCGTCGTCGCATCGGCCATTGTGAACGGCACGTCGAAGGTGCGCGCCAGCGTTTGCGCAAGCAGCGTCTTGCCGCAACCCGTCGGACCGATGAGCAGGATATTCGATTTGGCGAGCTCGATTTCCGCGCCCTTCGCGCCATGAGCGAGCCGCTTGTAGTGGTTGTGAACGGCAACGGAGAGGACGCGCTTCGCGAAGTCCTGACCGATAACATAATCATCGAGGACGTTGCAGATTTCGCGCGGGGACGGAACGCCGTCGGCGCTTTCCTTGTCAACCAGGCCGGTCTTCGTTTCTTCGCGGATGATGTCGTTGCAGAGCTCGACGCACTCATCGCAAATGAAGACTGTCGGTCCGGCAATCAGCTTGCGGACCTCGTGCTGGGACTTGCCGCAGAAGGAGCAGTAGAGCGTGTTCTTCGACTCGCCGTCTCCGCTCGATCCCGAATTCCCACCCGTCAGCTTGGTCATAAGTTCCTTTCTGCAGACGACCCCCCGGCCGCCCCTGTGCACGTTCGGGACGAAAAAGCATCCTAAACGGGATTCGAGCCGGGGCAATGGTCCCGGACCCGATCATTGCAATGATGTGACGTTTTTACCGCGATAGTCTCAACGTGGCGTGAACCGCCCTTGCCAAAATTTGGGGACGAACGCGGCGCAGTCAAGGCGCGAAAGCATTTGGCGCGGCGGCGGGCGCGCCCCTATAGCAACTGCCGGATCAGGATCTGGAGCGCGGACCGTTATCATCGTGAAACCGATGTCCAAGGGAAAACGGTTGTGAACCCGGCACTCCTGAGTGCCGGGGTCCTTTTCGTCGCCCTTGTCCTCTTCGTGTCGGATCGCGTGCGCCACGACCTGGTGGCGGTGATTGCCCTCGTCCTCTGTATCGCGGTCGGCATTGTCGCACCTACAGAAGCGTTCATGGGGTTCGCCGATCCCGCCGTCATTACGGTGGCCGCCGTCCTCGTCATCGGGCGCGCCATCGAATTGTCGGGCGTCGCCTCGGCCCTGACCGGATGGCTGACGCGCAGCGAGGCCTCGTTCGAGCTTCAGCTGTTTGCCGTGATGATCACGGGCGCGGTGCTGTCGGCATTTATGAACAATATCGCGGCCCTCGTCATTGCCATGCCGATCGCGTCGAAGCTGGCGATCGAGGCGAAGAAATCGCCGACCGCCGCGCTGATGCCGCTGGCATTCGCGACCATCCTCGGCGGCATGACGACCCTGATCGGCACACCACCGAACCTCATCCTGTCGTCGGTGCGCCGCGAGCATGTCGGCGAGGGGTTCGGGTTTTTCGACATGTCGGGCGTGGGCGTCAGCGTAGCGATTGCCGGCATGCTTTACATGGCGCTGGGTGGGTTCAAGTTGCTCCCCGAACGCCGCGCCGCCGTT
This sequence comes from Pacificimonas sp., assembly GCA_049683075.1. Classification (GTDB taxonomy): domain Bacteria; phylum Pseudomonadota; class Alphaproteobacteria; order Sphingomonadales; family Sphingomonadaceae; genus Pacificimonas. Next base: position 92 of record JBAUIQ010000445.1, on the reverse strand, counting down.
CGCGCCGTTGCCAATCCGTGGCGCGTCTTCGAGATCGTGGTGCCTGAGGGGAATGTCGACGAGGCGGAATTGAAGGAGCGGCTTCGCAGTGC
>JBAUIQ010000444.1:0-3727 GCA_049683075.1 Pacificimonas sp. | reverse complement strand
GGCGTCGACAGGGCGATCCAGATCGTCGAGGTCGCGCTGAAGAAATATGGCGCACCCGTCTATGTACGGCACGAGATCGTCCATAATCGTTACGTCGTCGATGCGCTGCGGGCGCAGGGCGCGGTGTTCGTCGAGGAGCTGGACGAGGTGCCGGACGGGGTGCCGGTCGTCTTCTCCGCGCATGGCGTCCCGAAATCCGTACCCGCCGAAGCGGACCGGCGCGAGATGGTCTATGTCGACGCCACCTGCCCGTTGGTTTCCAAAGTCCATCGCCAGGCCGAACGCCTGATCGAGAATGGGCGGCACATACTTTTCATCGGCCATGAAGGGCATCCCGAAGTGATCGGCACGTTCGGGCAGGTGCCGCCGGGCCGAATGACCCTCGTCGAGACATTGGACGATGCAGCGAAGGTTGAGGTCGAGGATGAGACACAGCTCGCCTTCCTCACGCAAACAACGCTGTCCGTCGACGACACGGCGGAGATCGTGAGTGCTCTCCAGGCGCGCTTCCCTGAAATCCAGGCGCCGCGCGGTGAGGACATCTGCTACGCGACCTCGAACCGGCAGGAGGCCGTGAAGGTCCTGGCCGAGCAATGCGATGTCGTTCTCGTCATCGGCGCGCCGAACAGTTCGAATTCGGTCCGGTTGGTCGAGGTCGCGGAAAGAAATGGCGCGCGGTCGATGCTCGTCCAGCGGGCGGCGGATCTGGACCTCGCCTATCTCCAGGATGCGGGAACCGTCGGCGTCACGGCGGGCGCGTCCGCGCCGGAAGTGCTGGTTCAGGAGCTTGTCGACCGGTTGTCGGAAAACCGTGATGTTACCATCGAAACGGTGACGACGGCGGATGAGAATGTGACCTTCAAGCTGCCGCGCGTCCTCGCGGCCTGAGCCAGATTCGATGGCGGTCTACACGCGCGTCGCGGCCGAGACGCTGGCGGACTTCCTGACGCGATATGATCTCGGGAGGCTCGTCAGCTTCAAGGGGATCGCCGAAGGCGTCGAGAACAGCAATTATCTCGTCGAGACGACGGGTGGCCGCTTCATCCTGACGCTCTACGAAAAGCGCGTCGATGCGGCCGACCTGCCCTATTTCCTCGGCCTGACCGCGCATCTGGCGGCCAAGGGTCTGCCCGTCCCGGCACCGGTCGAGGATCGGGAGGGCCAGGCCCTGCAGACGCTTGCCGGACGACCTGCCTGCCTGATCGAATTCCTGCCGGGCGTCTCCATATCGGAGCCGACTCTGGCATTGGCATCGGCGGCAGGGCGGTCGTTGGCCGAGCTGCATCTCGCTGCCGAGGACTATCCGGGGACCCGCGATAACGGTATGGCGCTCGGCGCGTGGCAGGATCTGGCGACCGCCTGTGGTGAGGGCCTAGGCAAGATCGACGCCGCGCTGCCGACGCTGGCGGCGAGCGAACTCGAAGCCTTGCAGGTATCATGGCCGACCGACCTGCCGTCCGGCACGATCCACGCCGACCTGTTTCCGGACAACGTGCTGGTGACGGGCGACACGGTGACGGGCCTGATCGACTTCTACTTCGCCTGCGACGACGCGCTGGCATATGATCTTGCCATTACGCATGCGGCATGGGCATTCGACGACGACGGAGAGCCGCTCGCGCCGGAGGTCGGCGATGCCTTGCTGGCAGGCTATGATACGGTGCGGACACTATCGCAGGCCGAGCGCGTTGCCTTCCCGCTGCTTTGTCGCGGCGCGGCGCTCAGGTTTACGCTGACGCGCGCTTATGACTGGATCAACACGCCCGCCGACGCGATGGTGACGCGCAAGGATCCGATGGCCTTCGCCCGGCGTCTGCAGCACTACCGAACCCCATGACCGACAAGGTGGAAATCGCGACCGATGGCGCCTGCAAGGGCAATCCAGGTCCCGGCGGCTGGGGCGCGCTGCTGCGGTCGGGCGAAAGAGAGCGCGAACTTTACGGCTATGAGCCCGCGACGACGAACAACCGGATGGAGCTGCGCGCCGCGATCGAGGCGCTGAATGCGCTGAAGAGGCCCTGCGATGTCATCCTCTCAACCGACAGCGTCTACGTTCGCGATGGCATCACGAAGTGGGTGCATGGCTGGAAACGAAACGGCTGGAAGACGGCGGCGAAGAAGCCGGTCAAGAACGCCGAGCTGTGGCAGGCCCTGGTCGCGGCGGCGGATCGTCATGAGATCGACTGGCGCTGGGTAAAGGGACATGCGGGCGATCCGGACAACGAACGGGCCGACCGTCTAGCGAACTTGGCAATCGAGGAAGCCCAAGCCTGACGGCGCCGAATCCTTGAAATCTTAACCATATAGTGTCACGAATGCTGTCACGGCACCGTTGTATTGGGGTCCAACGAGTCGGCAGACTTTACAGTTCGTAGATGGCGCATTTCGTTTTGGTAGCGAAATCAGTGTCGTGACTGTCTGGTACGACTTTTGCTTTGTGTACGCCGGGTAAGCGAAATCGAATCAGTGAGACGAACATGACGTATCGGCATTTGAAAACGGTCGCGGCCGCGGGCGCGGCGCTGGTGCTCGCAGGAACCGCCATGGCGGCCCCGGTGCAGATCAATCTGAAGAACGAGACGGCCACCGTCGGCAGCGGCTTCGGCAATGCACGCCTTTATCAGGTCGCGTTTGGAAATGGCGAAACGGTCAACGTCCGCGCCACGGCCTTTTCGTACACCAGTGGTCCATATAATTCCGGAACGCACACGGCGTCCCAGTTGCAAGAGTGGGGTGGTGGACTCGGCGTTTCGAATCAGGGCGAAGGCACGAACGCGCCTGCCCCGGCGCACACGCTCGATAACAACGGCTGGACCGATTACGTCCTCCTGCATTTCGATCGGCTCGTCAGCCTTGAGAATGTCGAAGTCGGCCTGACGACCTACAGGCAAGATGGCGAGATCGACGCGGACGTGACGCTTGCGCTCGGTCAGGTGAATACTGGCTTCAACCAATTCATCGACCCGACGACCGATTTTCCGATGCTGTCGAGCTTCCTCGACTATCAGACGGACTATTGGACGGCGAGCACCGACGGCAGCCTGTCGAACGGTCAGTACGTTACTCAGAATGATTTCAGCTTCGGCGCGAACCAGTTCGGCAACGTGGTCATGATCGCGGGCGACCTTCTCAACCCGAACAACAATCTCGACAGCTTCAAGCTGAAGGCGATCAATGTCGACGTCTTCCAGCCGATGAATCAGGTGCCCGCGCCGGGCGCGCTGGCCCTGATGGGCCTCGGACTGATCGGCCTCGGACGACTGCGTCAGCGGAAGCGCGCAGGCGCATAGGCCTCAGCATCGACATTTGGAGGGGGCGGGACGCGGATGTCGCCGCCCCCTTTTTGTATCTGAAGCCTTTTGAGGATTTGCACCGCAGCGAGCGCGGATGCGGCAGGCGCCGTCTGGATTCCGAACCCACCCTGTCCGGCACACCAGTAAAAGGCGTCGTCCGCAGCATCGAAGCCCAGCACCGGCAAACGGTCCGGTGCGAAACTTCTGAGGCCCGCCCAGCTGTTGACGACGCGCTCGACCTTGGCGGTCGTCGCGTTTTCAAAGCGATCGATCGCGAGCGCGATATCATACTCGGCCGGTTGCGCGTCCCCGGCGCGGTCCGGGACTTCGTCATGCGGACTGATCCACAGCCCGCCGCCGTCCGGCTTGAAATAGAGATCGCCGCCCGCATCAACCGTCAGCGGCCATTGCGGGTCTACGGGCTTGTCGATGAC
>JBAUIQ010000443.1:0-2056 GCA_049683075.1 Pacificimonas sp. | reverse complement strand
ACTTGGACGCGGCGGGCGGAATCCATATAGGCCCCGGCGTCGTTCCAGATACCCGCGACTGTCTCGACGGGCACCTGCACGACTGCCCAGAACGGCGCGACGATATCGGCGCTGATCGCGCGTAACGCGTCAGCGCGATCCGGCGCGAAACGACTCATGACGAGAAGCCCGAGACCGACGCCGATCAAGAGCGTCAAAAAGCTTTGCCCGAGGAAGGCAAAGGTGCGGGCGCGCCGCGTCTGGCCGCTGCGTTTCTTGCGGGGCGGCCACGCCATTCGCGCGCGTCTACTGGGTCGTCAGCACGCCGCGGAAGACGGGTTCTTCCAGCGCGCGTCCTGTGCCTAAGGCGACGCAGGTCAGCGGATCGTCGGCCACCGTCACGGGAAGGCCTGTCGCATCGCGAATGACTTCGTCAAGCTGGCCGAGAAGCGCGCCGCCGCCGGTCATCACGATGCCCTGGTCAACGATGTCGGCCGCAAGTTCAGGTGCCGTATTTTCGAGCGCCTGGCGGACGCCTTCGACGATCTGGCTGACCGGTTCGGACAGCGCCTCGGCGACCTGCGCCTGGTTGATCGTAATTTCCTTCGGAACACCGTTCATCAGATCGCGACCCTTGATATGCAGGGTCTCGCCGACGCCGTCCTTCGGCGGCTTCGCCGTCCCGATCTGGGTCTTGATGCGTTCGGCCGTCGCTTCACCGATCAAAAGGTTATGATTGCGCCGGACGTAGGAGACGATGGCGTCGTCCATCTTGTCGCCGCCGGTGCGAACGCTCGTCGTGTAAGCGAGGCCACGCAGCGACAGCACGGCGACTTCGGTCGTGCCGCCGCCAATGTCGACGACCATCGAACCGATTGGTTCGGTGACCGGCATACCCGCGCCAATAGCCGCGGCCATCGGCTCCACGATGAGGTAAACCTGGCTCGCGCCGGCATTGCTGGCGGCGTCGCGAATGGCGCGCTTCTCGACCGTCGTCGCGCCGGAGGGCACGCAGATCACGATCTCCGGATGCGACAGAAATCCGCGCTTATGGACCTTGTTGATGAAGTGTCCGATCATCGCTTCTGCAGTGTCAATATCGGCAATCACGCCATCGCGGAGAGGGCGAATGGCGGTGATGTCACCGGGCGTCTTGCCCATCATCATCTTGGCGTCGGCCCCGACCGCTTTCACGGTCTTGCGGCCGTCGATCGATTCAATCGCAACGACGGACGGCTCGTTGAGAACGATCCCTTCGCCGCGCACGTAGACGAGCGTGTTCGCCGTCCCCAGATCGATTGCCATATCTTTTGAGAAATAAGACAGAAATTTGTTCAGCATATGGAGGATAACGCCCCTGTCGGAAAAAGTGCCGCACCTATCTCGGTCACATAGTGCCGCCTCTCGGCATATGCGAGCGAAACCCTTTCGGCTATCGAGGGTCATCTGATGACCGATATCCGCCGCCTTCCCGATACACTGGTCGACCGCATTGCGGCTGGCGAGGTCGTGGAGCGGCCCGCCGCCGCCGTGAAGGAACTGGTTGAAAACGCTCTCGATGCCGGTGCGCACCGGATCGACATCGCTTTGGACGAAGGCGGCATGACGTCTCTTCGCGTGACGGACGACGGGCGCGGCATGACGGCGGACGAGCTGCGGCTCGCCGTCAGGCGTCACTGCACGTCGAAACTGGGGTCGGGCGATCTGTCCGCAATCAACACTCTTGGTTTTCGCGGCGAGGCGCTGCCGTCCATAGCGAGTGTGAGCCGTTTCGAGATTGCCAGTTACCCTGCGGGCGGGGATGCGTGGGCCCTTCGGATAGACCATGGTGCCATTCGCGATGACGCGCCGGCGTCGCTGTCGCGCGGAACACGCGTCACGGTCGAAAATCTTTTCGAAAAGATCCCGGCGCGGCGTAAATTCCTGAAGAGCGTGCGCGCCGAAATGGGCGCCATTTCTGACACCGTCCGCCGTCTCGCGATGGCGCGCGCCGACGTCGCGTTTCAAATGACGCATAAAGGGCGGACCGTCCTCGATGCACCTGCGCCAGCGCTCGCCATCGACCATGATGTTGACC
>JBAUIQ010000442.1:0-2428 GCA_049683075.1 Pacificimonas sp. | reverse complement strand
GCGCCGGCCAGCGGTCGCATCGTCGCCGGCTTCGGCACCCCAAACGAAGTCGGGGTCCTTAGGCGTGGCGTCGACGTCCGCACCCGGTCGAGCGCCGTCGTCACGTCGCCAACGACCGGCGAGGTGGCCTTTGCCGGACCGTTTCGCGGCTATGGCGATGTCGTGATCCTGACTCACGAGAACGATCTCGTGACGCTTCTGTCAGGTCTCGACAGTATCGCCGTTAACGTCGGCACCGCGGTAGGACGTGGCGATCCCGTTGGCCGAACCGGTAGCGATGGCAGCCTTTACGTCGAGCTTCGGCGCGGCGGGGTTCCCGTCGATCCAATGCTCTACCTGCCTTGAGACGCGGGACAATTGACCCCACCTTCGTAACGATAAGTGCACCGCTAACGAAATCATGTTAGCAAGTTTGTTCAGTTCCAGATGCGAAAAGACCCACGACTCATGAAGCACCGCATCCTCTACGCCGCCCTGCCGCTGGCTCTCGCTTTTCTTGTGCCCACGAATACGAGCGTCCAGGCTGCGAACAGCGCCGATACCTATCGGCAGCTAGACCAGCTGATGAACATCTTCGAGCGCGTGCGGTCCGAGTATGTCGAGGATGTCACTGACGAACAGCTCCTCGAAGGGGCAATCGACGGTATGCTGGCAAGCCTTGATCCGCATTCGAGCTTCCTCGATATGCGCGACTTCGAGAATATGCGGACGCAGACGGACGGTGAATATGGCGGTCTCGGCCTGACGGTCACGATGGAAGACGGTGTCGGGAAGGTCATTGCGCCGACCGACGACACGCCGGCTGCCAAGGCCGGGATCAAGGCAGGCGATTATATCACCCATATCGACGGCGAACTGATCTACGGCCTCGATCTCTCCGAGGCGGTCGATCAAATGCGCGGCGCGCCGGGGACGCCCATCGGGCTGACGATTATCCGTGAAGGTGGCGAGGAGCCGCTGGAACTGACCATTACGCGCGAGGTCATCGAGCTGAAGCCCGTGCGCTGGGAAATTACCGACAATGTCGGTGTCATCAGGATTTCGACCTTTAACAAGCAGACCGGCGAAGCGACGCGCGACGCTATCGATGCGGTTGAAAAGGAGGCCGGATCAGGCCTCCTCGGTTATGTTATCGACCTGCGGTCCAATCCTGGGGGTCTGCTTGACCAAGCCATCGAAGTCTCCGACGCCTTCATGAACGACGGCGGCGAGATCGTGTCTCAGCGTGGCCGCAAATCCGGTGACGTACAGCGCTATTTCGCGCGATCGGATGACCGGACGGATGGGAAGCCCGTTGTCGTCCTCGTCGACGAGGGGTCGGCCTCCGCCTCGGAAATCGTCGCGGGCGCGCTACAGGATCATCGCCGCGGACTGGTCGTCGGCGCGCGCAGTTTCGGAAAGGGCAGTGTTCAGACGCTGATCCCGCTCGGCACTGACACGGCGCTGCGGCTGACCACGGCTCGCTATTACACGCCGTCGGGCCGCTCTGTGCAGGAGGCCGGGATCGAACCCGACATCATCGTGCCGCAGCTGTCAGACCCCAATCTCGCCAAACGCCGCGTCGTGCGTGAATCCGATCTCCGGAAAGCGCTTCGCAACGAAAATATCGAAGATGACGAGTTGGTCGAGGACGACGACAAGGCCAATCCGCGCTTCGAACTCGACGCCGAAGCCCTGAAGGAACAGGGCATCGAGGATTATCAGCTGCATCATGCCAAGACGATCCTGACGCGCATCGCACTCGGCCCCGGCGCAGTCACCGAGACGCTCGCAAAGGCCAAGGTCGTCGCCGACGAAGACGCAACGGGCGGCTAATCAGGTGGCGGGGGCGGCATCTGGCCCGTCCGCCGGGCGGATCGTCTTTATCGCGCTGGGCGGGACGCTGTTGTTCGTCGGACTGGCGACGCTTTTCGCACACCTTCTCGAGCCATTCGATGCCACGCGCGCTGCTGCGGCAGGTAATGGACGTTTGATCGTTGCCGCCGACGAAGCCGGTGAAGCGGTTCGCCGGACGATCGAAAACGTCAGTCCCGATCTGCTGGACGAGGCACCCGGCCCGCCCCCCGAGCCTGTCGACGTCGGCCCGCCGCCCATTCTTCCAGAGGGGCCGCTCGTCGCCATTATAATGACGGAACTTGGCCCGAATGTTCCTGCGGCACGTCGGGCGCTCGCCGCGCTTCCCACTGAAATCTCCCTGACCTTCTCACCCTATGCAGACGATGCACCGCGGCTTGCCGAAACCGCCCGCGCGACCGGTCACGAGGTGCTCGTGTCAATCCCCATGGAACCGCAGCGCTATCCCGCAATCACCCCGGGCGAAAATGTGCTTTTGCGAACTGCGGATGAATCCGAAAATCTCGAGCGGCTTAATTGGGCCCTCTCGCGCTTTGAGCGATTGGATGGCGCCACGGGCATGATGGGCAGCGCC
>JBAUIQ010000441.1:0-11573 GCA_049683075.1 Pacificimonas sp. | reverse complement strand
CCTTCCTGCTGGTCGGCTTCATTTTCGTCCACCTGCTGCTCGTGCTGCTCGCCGGGCCGTATAACGAAATCAGGTCGATGATTACCGGCAAGCTCCGCATACCAGCGAACGAGGGAGATCACGCATGAGCCAAGACATCACCTCGCGCCGTAAATTCATGAGTCTCGTCGGCATCGGCGGCGCAGGTCTGCTGCTGCCCGGATGTGAGCGGATCGGCGATACCGAACCCGTTCGTGATGTTCTCTATTCGCTCGACGGCCTGACCAAGGCGGCGCAGCGGCTGGTGACGGCGCGCGGCGCGCTAGCGCGCGAGTATACGGAAGCTGAAATGTCGCCCCGGTTCCGCGCCAACGGATCCCGCATGCCGGCGTCCGCGGATTGGGCGGGACATCGGGACGAGGGCTTCGCCAACTGGTCGCTGGATGTTGGCGGGATGGTGTCGCGACCGCTACGGCTCTCGCTCAACCAGCTTCAAAACATGCCGTCGCGGACACAAATCACCCGGCATGATTGCGTCGAGGGCTGGAGCGCGATCGGGAAGTGGACCGGCGTACAGCTGTCCCGCGTCCTTAACCTCGCGCAGATGTCGCCGGACGCGCGCTACATTCTGTTCCGCTGTGCCGACGAGATTGGCGGCACGCCCTATTACGAGACCATCGATGTCATCGAGGCACTGCATCCGCAGACGATCCTTGCCTATGGCATGAACGACGACGTCCTGCCGGTCGCCCACGGCGCGCCCATCCGCCTGCGGGCCGAACGTCAACTCGGCTATAAGCATGCCAAATATGTGATGGGCATTGAGGCTATCGACAGTTTCGCGAACATCGGCGACGGCAAGGGCGGCTTCTGGGAAGACCGCTCCGGCTATGACTGGTGGGCGGGTATCTAGGGCTGGCGCGTCATATCTGCGGGACGGTCAGCAGGGCAGCCTCCGCCGTCACGACAAGGTGATCCAGGATCAAGCGTTCCAGATCGCGGTCGCCATCCGTTTCCGCCCGTTCGTGCAGGTGGCCGAGCGAGTCCCGCGCAGCCGATAAATTTTCAGGCTCGCTCGCTCCCGCAGCGTGGAAGATTTCCTTCAGGCGGTCCCGCTCTGCCGCCTCGCGGACCGCACGTGTCGCGGCATCCTGCACGGCAAAGATGAGAACCGTTCCGATCGTTGTCGCGACACTGCCTGGATATGTGTTCTCCAGCTCAGGCGCGACCGTCTGAAGCTGCGCGCCCGCGAGAAGCGCAAGATATTGATCGGGTCTGAGGCTCATTTGCGCATGTCCCGCAGCGAACGGGCGAGCGCCGCCTGATGGAAGCGGTATGGATACATCGCGGCGAAGGCGATCGTCGGATCGCCGGTGCGGCCACTCGCGACCTCGGCGGCGCTCGAGATCCAGATGGCGAGGCCCATATATTGCGCGAACATGCGCCACCAGCGGTAGGCGACGGGATCGCAGGTCAGCCCGCTCGCAGCTTCCCAGATGGCAATCGCTTTCGGCTCGGAAATCAGCGAGCCGGGCATGTCTGCGCCAAAGGCCCAGAGCGGGTCCGTAGCCCAGGCGAGGTCCTCCAGCGGGTCGCCGACATGCGCCATCTCCCAATCGAGGATGGCTGCGATCTCATGTCCCCGCCTGAGGAAATTACCGCGGCGATAGTCGCCATGGACGATGGTGGTGCGTGCGGACGGCGGCGGTACATTGGCACGCAGCCAGCGTTCGGCGGCGCTGGCAACGGGTTCGGGGTCTTGTTTGTCTTCCGCGATGACGGCTGCCCAATGGTCTATACGGTCGGCGGGTACAGAGGCGGGGATATCGAGGGGCGCCGGATCGATCCGGTGCAGCTCGCCTAGATTTTTGAAGAAGGCCTCGCCCAGCGGCTCGCGCGCATCGCCGAAAGGGTCCGGACCGGGATCGCCGGCATCGGCATCAGGCACTTCGCGCATAATGAAACCAGGCGCGCCAAAGGCCTCGGCGCTCTCTTCGAGGAAAAGCGGCTCGGGGACCGGCACATTGCTGCCGTGGACCAACGCGAGCATGTCATATTCGACGCGGCGGTCTGTCTCGATGATGCTCTTTGCGGGATCGCGGCGGAGGACGAGGCCGCAGGTGTCGCCGTTCGCCGTCGCATCGAAACGAAATGTCTCTCGGCCTGCGCCGCCGTGAAACTGCTTCAGGCCAGAGACGTCGACGGCCGTGTTCCACCGCTCGCCGAGATAGCGCCGAAGTCGCCAGCGGATGTCGTCGAGATCGATCATGCCTAGCCGTTCACGCGACGTCGAAAAGCGCCTTGAACCCGGACGGCTCGTGCGGACCGATGATCAGCTGCTCTAGAATGCCCTGCCCCTCGTGCACGTCGCCATCCAGCGTCATTCGCGTCGTGCTGAGTTCCTGCACATGGGTATGGAGCGGCGTATCACGGGACGCCTCGGCGAGCTTCAAAGTCTCCGACATGACGCTGTGGTCGCCGTGATATGTGCCGTGCCCGCGCGTCGGGTGGCCATAGCCGATGCCCGTCATGAAGAAGGTCCGCTGCGGTGTCAGCTCGATCTCGATGCCGTCGCCGATCAAGCGCGCGGCACGGGCATTACGGGTGCCGGGCAGATAATCGAGTTCGACGCGCATCACGAGATCGCGCGTCTCGCCGGTCTCCAAATCCTGCAAACGACCAGCCCGGTTCCAGTAGCCGCCCGCCGCGTCATCATTCGTGTGCCAAAAGACGGCGTGGCGGTCAAAGTTCAGCGGCGCCCACAACCAGAAGAATTGTGCGGCGTCGGCACCCTCAATCGGCGGTTGCTCGTCGCGCGCACCGATGGGCCGGACGCCCCAACTGCGGTCCCGCGTCCCGCGCCAGCCGTCGACTTCATATCTGACGCCATCACGCTCGATCCAGCCAGACCAGGTCACCGCCTGCGTCAGGCGTGTCGCGTCCATGATGGTGCGCGTGCCGAGGCGATAGGTGAAGCGCGGCTCCTCGATGGGCGGGGCGCGGCCGGTCATGACGAGATCGCAAGAGATATCGCCGTCGGACGACAGGTGGATCTGATGTAGCGGTTCGACAATCTCAACTTTGATGGGAGCGATCGCTGTGTCCATACGCTCGCCATCCTTCAGTGTGCGCGCAGCGAAGACGCTGTGCTGCGCATCGCCAACGGAAAGGCAGAGCGCGGCATCGGTCGTTCCAAGATGCGGATAGACCCCCATCGCCGCCGCGAAGAATGTCTCGCCATCCGCCGAATAGCCGTTGAAGAAATATCGATCGTAGAAATTGCGATCGCTGCCTGCCGTCGCGATAGGTTCGGGGCGCTGATGGATTGGATAGTCGTCGGCCTTGGTCAGCATGTCGCACGGTGTAGCGCGTCGCCGACCCTCGCGCGCCTGACGCTTTCGGGCGGTGCCGCTGGCATCCGGTGGGCCAAGGTCGCATATGGGTATGATGACAACATCCGCTTCAGACGATCCGCAGGCGCTGCTTTACGGCGGCACCGACCTCGACCCCGCCCGCCTGCCCGGCCTTGTCGGTGACCTTCTCGCCGGCTCGGACGATGGCGAGCTGTACGTGCAGAACGCGGTTGCGGAGACTTTTTCGTTCGACGACGGACGGCTGAAAAACGCCAGCTACGACCATATGCGCGGCTTCGGCCTGCGCGGGTTGGCGGGCGAGAAGACGGCGTTCGCGCATTCGAACGTGCTGTCCGAAGGCGCGATCCGGCGCGCGGGCGAGACGGTCGGGCTCGCCGCAAAGGGTCATGATGCCATCATGGTCGCGCCCCCGGCCCGTACGAACCAGAAGCTTTACGGCGACGAGAACCCGCTCGATGCGACGCCTTTCGCCGACAAGATTGCGCTTCTCGCCCGAATCGACGCGGCAGCCCGCGCACGCGATCCGCGGGTGCGGCAAGTGTCCGTTGCGCTGTCATCCAGCTGGTCGGCGGTCGATATCGTCCGCGCGGATGGCTTTACAGCGCGCGACGTGCGGCCCCTGGTGCGCCTGAATGTGGAGATTGTCGCCGAGGTGAATGGACGACGCGAACGCGGCTATCACGGGCTCGGCGGCCGTTACGATCTCGAGCGCTTGATGGCGGACGAAACCTGGGAGCGTTCCATCGACATGGCCTTGGCGCAGGCGTTGGTGAATATCGAGAGCGTCGACGCGCCGGCGGGCGAGATGAATGTCGTTCTCGGCCCCGGCTGGTGTGGCGTCCTCCTTCACGAGGCGGTCGGGCACGGCTTGGAGGGCGACTTCAACCGCAAGGGCCAGTCGACCTTCTCCGGGCGCATCGGGGAGCAGGTGGCGGCGAAGGGCGTCACAGTCGTCGATCATGGCAATCTCGATGAACGGCGCGGCAGCTTGACCATCGACGACGAGGGTACCCCGACGCAGGAGAACGTCCTGATCGAAGATGGCGTCCTGAAAGGCTATATGCAGGACCGGCTGAACAGCCGCCTGATGGGTGTCGACGCGACTGGCAATGGCCGCCGCGAAAGCTACGCCCACGCCCCCATGCCGCGCATGACCAACACCTTCATGCGCGCGGGTCAGGACGATCCGGACGACATTGTCGTCCGTGCCAAGAACGGAATCTACTGCACGAGCTTCGGCGGCGGTCAGGTCGACATCACGTCGGGTAAATTCGTCTTTAGCTGCACCGAGGCCTACAAAATCGAAGATGGCAAACTCGGTGCCCCCATCAAGGGCGCCACCCTCATCGGTTCCGGTCCGGACGCGATGTCCAAGGTCGCCGCCATCGGCAATGATTTCGCGCTTGATGAAGGTATCGGTATCTGCGGCAAGGGCGGCCAGACCGTGCCCGCCGGTGTGGGGCAGCCGACTTTGCTGGTGGAGGGGCTGACCGTAGGTGGAACGGCGGCCTAAACCTAGCGCAGCTGCGAGTCCTTCGACCCACGCCGATTGAAGCCTGACTGCTGCCGCGCGCTATCTCGCTCTGATTGGCAGGCGATACAGGTTTGGACGCCGGAGAGCGCTTCGCGACGGCGGTCCGGGATGCGGTCCCCGCAATCGACACAGTCGGTCGCGCTCTCTCGTATCGGAGAAAGCTTCGCGCGCGCAGCTGTGACGGCGTCCTTCACCGTGTCATCGATCTGGTCCTGCACCGCGCCGTCGCGCGTCCATCCGCCCGCCATGATTACATTCCTTCTCTCTTTTATTGCTAAAGCTTCGGACCCGGTGCCGCCGAGCAGCCGTTCGCTCATTCCGCAGCGCGAAGCTTCGATGGTCGACTTTCGGCCTCCCGCACCTCCTCGCGCGCCTCGCGAATTGCGGCTTCGTCCTTCTCGGCATGTGTCGAAACCAAGGCGGAATTTGCGACGAGTTCGGCTTGACGCTTCAGCCAAACGACGCTTGCAGAGTCTGTCGCATGATCGGCCAAACGCTCGAGCATCCCGAGCAGCCTGATGCTGGCGCTCGGATAGTCGCTGGCGGCGTGGCGCAGGATGTCGAGCGGTCGTTCCAATATTCCCTTGGGACAGAGATCGGGAATATGGAGAACGGCCCCGCGGTCGTCGCCAAACCAACCCCCCGCATTCTGGTCTGCAAAGGCATCCGCCATACCGCCGCCCAGATGATCGATGCAGCCCAGCGCGGTGTAAACGTCATTGACGGCGGGCGACAACGCGCGCGCCGCGATTTCCGCCAGCAAGGCGGAGCTGAACGTACTTTTGGAGTCGGTACTCCTGTAATCAGAAATCCGGACATAGCGGCAGACCTCTTCATCGATCTTCTCGCCCGCATCACCATGCACGATCAGCATGCAGTCGTCGCGGTGAACATAGGTGCCCTGTGAGACAGGCAATCGGATTTGAAGGCCATTGTCCCGCGCCGTTTGAATGAGGCGTCGCATGTCGATATTGTCGATATAGCCAGACCTGCACGCCGACAGTGTCCGCGCGTCGTCCCAATCGGTCCGCTCGTCGCGACGAGCGGACAAACGTGATAGCTGGCCGAGGTCGCGACGCAGATCTTTGCCCAGATCCGCGATCGACGCGTCGATATGAATGCGCCGAGAAAGGTGGCCGAAGGCGATTGCGAGCCACGACAACGCCGGCACCATACCAGCGAGAAGCGCTAAAATCGTGAGACGGGGAATTCGCTCGCTGGGTCCGTTCGGATCAATGGCGGCTTGCAGGATCAGCGCGAAGGCAAGTAGCGCCATCAGAAGCGAGAGCGTGACGCGGATGTGCCGGTCATTGGCCCACCGTTCGACCAGACGAACCCCGAGGCTGCTCGCCGCCATCGTCATAACGATCAGCGTGATTGAGAAGAACAGGGCCATCAACGCGACAATAACGGATGTCAGCGTGTTGACGGTTTCGACCGCGGTGTCACCGGAAAAATCGAGCGGCCAGGAAAAGTTCGCGAGCCGGGCGGACACCCCCAGGTGATCAAGCGTCAGAAGAAGAAAGACCAGTGCCGTTGCCACCAGCATACTGACCACCGGAAGCGCCCAGAACTTCGCCCAGAAGCGGCGCCACGTCGACCGTAGCAAATAGGACAATGGCAGACACCTTGCATTTAAACCGAACCTGTGACTGAACCAATGTCGCGGTCCGACGTTCCAACTCCGTCGCTGCGTGTGCGTTTACAGTCCCGCGCGCGACTCCTGGATCGGGAAAGGATTCAACATGGATCAATTGGAAGACCTCGCTGTTAATCTTCCGAACGTCGTGGGTCTTACTGACCCGCAATGGACGCTCGGATCGCTGATCCTGATGGTCAGCTATGGCGCGCATTTCGCGTTCATCATCTATTTTATCATGGCGAGCTTCCAGATGGCGCCGCGCTATCGCGTCGTTGCCATTTTGTCCGCCGTCGTCATGGCGTCTGCCGGCCTCAGCCTGCTGCGCGAATGGTCAATGTGGTCGGAAACCTATGAGTTCGTCCGTGCGGCGGGCATGTGGGTGCCTGCGGCCGATGGACAGACATTCTCGAACGCCTATCGCTACGGCAATTGGACGATCACCGTTCCGCTGCTCCTCGTACAGCTTCCCATCGCCTTCGGGTTGATGCGAAAAGATCTCCACACGCGCGCCGTCCGGATGGCAATCCCAGCTCTCCTGATGATCTGGACCGGCCTTATCGGCCAGTTCGGCGAAGTGAACGACTTCTCGCAGCTCAACCTTTGGGGCGTGATCTCCTCGATCTTCTTCGCCTGGCTGGTCTTCGAAGTATGGGGCGTCATCAAAGCGGGCACCGAGACCACACCGACTGAACTCAGGGCGTGGCCTAAGAACCTCTTCTGGTACTTCCTTGCCACTTGGGGCCTCTATCCGATCGCTTATGCCCTGCCACAGCTGGGGCAGGACGGCTGGGTCGTGGTGTCGCAACAACTCGTATTCTCGATTGCCGACATTTCCACGAAGCTTATCTACGGCGTCATGTTAAGTCGCTTTTGCCTGCGTCGCTCGGCCATCGAAGGCTACGAACCGGCAGCGTTCGCTCTCGACACGACGGGCGAGACGTCGAAGATCGCCGCGCGTGTCGAATGATGGCTCGTGTCGGCCTTTGAACGCCTGATTTCGGGACGTCCATCGCTCCTTCGGGAGGGGTGGGCGTCCCGGTCCGTTCGGGCTGGCTTACCTGTGGCTCTCGCGGCCATTCTCATTCTTGCGCTGGCAACGCTTACAACTTGGGTGCCGGGCGCTGTTTATCCCGCTGCGCTCGCTCTCTTCCTCTTCGGGACGCCCCACGGCGCAGTCATGTTTCGCGGCGGGCGAGCGGTACTTCCCAGCGTGTCATATGCTGGGCTCTATGTCGGGTCGGCATTTGGCATGGCGGCTCTCTTCCTCGTCGCCCCGGGCATGGGGTTGATCGGTTTCTTTGCGATCTCAGCGATCCACTTTGCCCGCGCGGAGGCCGACGTTCACCCGGCCTATGGCGTGTTCGCCACATTTGCCGCATTCCTCTTCTCGCCTGAACGAACCGCCGATCTGATTATCGCAATTCTGGGCGATGGTGGTCTGAATGGCGACTGGATGCTGGTTGGTGGCGGCATTGCAGTGACGGCTCTTCTTATCGCACTTTTCGCACCGGAAACGCGACGCACGCTAGAGGCGCCTTCGCGTTTGGCCCTCACTGTTGCGATGTTTGCGTTCCTTCATCCGTTGCTTGCAATCGCGCTCTATTTTTTCGCGCTGCACAGCGTGAAGGAGTATCTTGATCTGGCACGAGACGGCGCGCTGCGCGATGCAATGCCCTACGGGATTCCGGCCGCCGTCGGAGGGGCGCTTCTTTACGCGCTGACGGCGAATGAATTGCTGGCAGTATCGACCGCGGCGCTCGTCGCGCTCGCCTTCACGCTGCCGCATATGTTCGATGAATTGCGGCGCGCAAATTAACGAGCGAGCCTAGCGGACAACGTTATGAGTGCGTAGACATGCGATATGGCCGATTTCACCGACACGCTGACCGACAAGCATATCGACTTCATCGCCAAACAGGCGATCTTCTTCACCGGGACGGCTGCGGCGGACGCGCGGATCAATGTTTCGCCTAAGGGTCTCGACACCTTTCGCGTGCTGTCGGATCGCCAGGTCGCCTATCTAGATCTCGGCGGGTCGGGGAACGAGACGCATGCGCATCTCGCTGCGGACGGTCGCATCACGATCATGTTCTGCGCTTTCGACAATCCGGCGAACATCTTGCGGATTTACGGACGCGGACGTCCGGTCCTGCCCCAAGATGATGGGTGGACGGCATTGTCAGCCCATTTCGAGCTCTTGCCCGGCACGCGGCAGATCTTCGTCATCGATGTGGAGACCGTGCAAACGAGTTGCGGCTGGGGCATCCCGATCATGTCGGTCGAACGCAAACGCGATACACTGACGAAAGCCCATGCAAATGCGAATGGCGAGGAATGGGTAGCGGTTATGCAGGATCGCACGGAATCGATCGACGGCCTGCCTGTCCGTCCCACCGACCGATATTACGGTCCGGACGGTGGCCGAGGCGCAAAGAGCCTGTGAACCGCCCTTCGAAGCGAGACAATTGATGCCGATGGTCGAACTCGCAAGATACTACGGCCCTATCGATGCGGATCTCGCCCGCACGCGGCTCGACGCAGCTGGCATTCATGCCGTGCTTCTCGACCACAACCTGTCGTCGGCGCTCGGCGGCGCGATGGTGCCCTCGCGCCTGATGGTGCTCGACGAAGACGAAGCTGAAGCCCGGCAGGTGCTCGCGGGACAGCTGCCCGAAAGCTAGGCAGTTCCATTATCCTGCCCGCACGATGAGCAGGCACCGCATATCCTAACGAAGCCTTCATGCTGCAATGCAGCGTAAGTCCGGTTTGGCACGTTTTGTGCTGCGCCCTTCCCGTTTGAAACCAAACCGAAGGGGGACGCGCACATGAAGATGATCATCGCGATCATAAAGCCGTTCAAGCTCGACGAGGTCCGAGAAGCGCTCGAGGGCGTGGGGATCGCGGGCCTGACCGTCAGCGAAGTGAAGGGCTATGGCCGACAAAAGGGTCATACCGAGGTCTACCGCGGTGCCGAATATCAG
The DNA here is from genome assembly GCA_049683075.1 of Pacificimonas sp. Taxonomy (GTDB): domain Bacteria; phylum Pseudomonadota; class Alphaproteobacteria; order Sphingomonadales; family Sphingomonadaceae; genus Pacificimonas. The sequence goes on along the minus strand of JBAUIQ010000441.1, from coordinate 2,063 downwards.
GTGACCATGGTGCCGAAGCTGAAGCTTGAAATCGTCTGCCCGGCCGACCTGGCGCCGCGCGTCGTCGAGACAATCCAGCAGACCGCGAACACAGGCGCGATCGGCGACGGCAAGATCTTCACGCTGGGCGTCGACGACGCGCTGCGCATTCGCACCGGCGAAACAGCCGAAACGGCGCTTTAGGATCAGGGGGACTGATACGATGAACAGACTTTCACTCACAATCGCGGCCCTGGGGGCTCTAGCCCTTATGGTCGCCGATCCCGCGCTCGCCCAGCAGGGCAGCGACGAAGCGGCGGAGGCCGTCGCGGTCGGCGGCGGCACCGCCTATATCCTCCACACCCTCCTGTTCCTCATCGGTGGCTTTCTCGTCATGTGGATGGCGGCGGGCTTTGCCATGTTGGAGGCCGGACTGGTTCGGTCAAAGAACACGAGCGTCCAGTGCCTCAAGAATATCGGCCTCTATTCCATCGCGGGCCTGATGTTCTGGATCATCGGCTATAACATTGCATATCCGGGCGACTTCAACGGGTTCGTCGGTGGGTTCAGCGGCTGGTACGGCATGCAAGGCGTCGGGGAAGCCGATGTCGGCACTGGCTATTCGGTGGCATCCGACTGGTTCTTCCAGATGGTCTTCTGCGCGACGACGGCCTCCATCGTCTCCGGCACAGTGGCCGAGCGGGTGAAGATCGTGCCGTTCTTCATGTTCGTCACCATCCTCACGGGCCTGATCTACCCGATCGTGGTCAGCTGGGAATGGGGCGGCGGCTTCCTCGACCAGATGGGCTTCTCAGACTTTGCCGGATCGACGCTCGTGCACTCCACGGGCGGCTGGGCCGCGCTTATGGGCGCGATCATCATCGGGCCGCGCCTCGGACGCTATGTCGGCGGCAAGATCGCGGTCTTTCCGGGCACCAACATCCCGCTGGCGACGCTTGGCACGTTCATCCTGTGGCTCGGCTGGTTCGGCTTCAACGGCGCGTCGCAGCTGGCGATGGGAACCGTCGGCGACGTCTCGGACGTCTCGAAGATTTTCGTAAACACGAACATGGCGGCCGCGGCCGGTGTGGTCGTGGCGATTATACTGACGCAGGTCCTCTACAAAAAGGCCGATGTCACCATGGCGCTGAACGGCGCGCTTGCGGGCCTCGTTTCGATCACCGCAGAGCCGCTGACGCCGAATATCGGCATGGCCGTCATCATCGGCGGCATCGGCGGCGCGATCGTGGTGTTCGCGGTGCCACTTCTCGACAAGCTGCGGATCGACGACGTGGTCGGTGCGATCCCGGTCCATCTCTTTGCCGGGATCTGGGGCACACTGGCCGTGCCGCTGACGAATGGCGACGTGCCCTTCATCGCCCAGCTGATCGGTGTCGGCGCGACGGGCGTCTTCGTCTGCATCGCCAGCGGCATCGTCTGGTTCGCGCTAAAGGCAACGATCGGTGTCCGCCCGACGGAAGAGGAAGAGATGGCCGGTCTCGACGTCAGCGAGACCGGTATCGAAGCCTATCCGGAGTTCGTGCGCGGCACCTGAGCCACGGGCGAACGTCGGACGATCAGTCCGCTGCAGACGTGCCGCAATTGAAATGCGGCGGACTGATCGAAGAAAAAAGGACTGGATGCGGACGCATCCAGTCCTTTTTTCTTGTCCTAGTCGTCGCGAGCGGGACGGCCGCGCAGGGCCTTGGTGCGGCCGCGACGGACCTTAGCGTCGGTGCCGCGACGCTTAGCACCCTTTCCGACGCGGGTCGGAATGCGGCGTTTGGGACGAATATGTGCCTTCGTCAGCAGAGTGAGCAACCGCTGCCGCGCCTCCCGCCGATTGGCCTCTCGTGTCCGATGCCCTTCCGCGCGGATCAAGAGGTCTCCATCATTGGTCAGTCGGTTTCCTGCCATCGCTGCGATGCGCCGCTTTACCGCGGCTGGGAACGGTGCCTCCGTCAGATCGAAACGCAGGAGCACCGCCGTCGCAACCTTGTTGACGTTCTGGCCTCCCGGGCCGGACGCCATAACGAATGTCTCCGTAGTGAGCGTGTCGACCCGGCTTCGATCGAAGCTCATTC
>JBAUIQ010000440.1:0-5761 GCA_049683075.1 Pacificimonas sp. | reverse complement strand
GCCCGACATGTCCATACCGGCGCCCGAAGATGTGCCGCCATCCGACATATCCATACCGCCGGACATGTCCATGGTGCCTGAGCCGCCCATGCTGCCGTGGTCCATGCCGTGCATATCGCTGCCCTTTACCATTCCGGCCATATCACCGCCCATGTCCATTCCGCTCATGCCCATATCAGCCATGGTCAGGAGGGGAGCGTCGCGGAGCGCGGGAACCTGCGCGCGGGCGCCGGGGCGGGACGCGAGCGTCGCCACCGCCATGCCCGACCGGTCCATCGATTCCGCGACAATCGTGTGCGCCTCGCCATTCGGTTCGACGACGATGTCGTAGGTCTCCGCTACGCCGATCTGCAGTTCGTCGGTCTCCACCGGTCGCACATTCTGGCCGTCGGCCTGCACCACCGTCATCGGCAGACCGGGCAGGCGAACGTTGAAGAAGCTCATCGCGCTGCCGTTGATGATTCTGATGCGGACACGCTCGCCCGGCCGGAAAAGATATTCCGGTCCCTCTTCGGGGCCGTGGCCGTTCGCGAGGTAGGTGTAGGTCGCACCGGTGACGTCGATGATGTCGGTTGGCATCATCCGCATCTTCGCCCATATGCGCCGGTCCTCGCCGCTCAGCGGATAATCGTCCGTCCATGTGCGCTGCTGATAGTTGAAATAGCCCTCGCCCTTTTTTAGTTTCGCCATGACCGTATGCGGATGCATGGGCGTGAACTCGCTGAGGAGCAGCACAAAATCGCGGTCTGCCTGAACCGGGTCAGGCCCTGCAGGGTCGACAATGATCGGCCCATAATGTCCGGCCTGTTCCTGCAAGCCGGAATGGCTGTGCCACCAATAGGTGCCCGCCTGCCGCATCGCCGGCATGTCATAGGTAAAGGTCTGTCCCGGTTTTATGCCTGGAAAGCTGACACCGGGTACGCCGTCGAACTGAAACGGCACGAGTAGCCCGTGCCAGTGGATCGACGTGTCCTCTTCCAGAGTATTCGTCACATTGAGGCGGACGGGCTCCCCTTCTTTCAGGCGGACAAGCGGACCGGGGACGCTGCCATTGACGGCGATACCCATGCCGGCGCGGCCCTGTACCAGACGGTGTCCGCGGCCGACGGCAAGGTCGATGGTCGCGCCCGAAACCTCGTCGAACCCCTGGCGGATATGCGTCGCGTTCATGTCCATTCCACGCGCCCAGGCGGGCGTGGCCAGCGACAGCGCGCCGCCTGTGGCAACCCCGGCCATGAACTGGCGACGTGAAGGAGAAACTGTCCTGCGACCCGTAAACGACATATGATTCGATCCCACTTGAAATACCATGCAGGGGTAATCTATATTCGGTGCAAATGGATTTCAACAGGATCAATGCATGAGCGACCGCCGTACCCTCAAGGTCAACCGCCTCAATCGTATCGCGGGACAAGTGCGCGGGATCGCGCGCATGGTCGAGGAAGACCGCTATTGCATCGACATTCTGAACCAGGTCGAGGCGGTGAAGGCGGCGCTGTCGAAGGCTGAGAACGAGATCCTGAAGGACCATGCCGCGTGCTGCGTCGCCGAAGCGATCGAGTCCGGTGACCCGGCGGAACAGCGGCAGAAATTTAATGAGCTCGTCGAGTTGTTCGGGAAAGCGAAGCGGTGACGATGACCGACATCCTTTTCCGCCGCTCCTGGGCCGCGTTTGTAGTGCTGGCCTTTCTGACGCTGGCGCTTCCAGGGCCGCTCTTGGCGCATGGGCCGGGTGGCCATGGCGGCGAAACGGCGGAGACCGACGCAGCGGAAACTCCAGCGGCTTTGGAAACCGATGCGAGCGAAACGCCTGAAGCGGAGGGCGAGTCCCCTGTTTCCGCGCAGGCTACGGAGAACGGACAGCAGGTGTCCGAGGCAGGGCGCCACAGTTCAATCTCCACGAAGAAGGCCGATGCCTCGCTGCTGAAATCGCTGCATCCCGCAACGGTGCATTTCCCGATTGCGCTGCTGTTGGCGGCGGCACTCGCGGAATTCTGGTTCGCGGCCCGCTCCGGGGGCGGCGGCCGAACCACGGTCAGGTTCCTGGTCTGGACCGGAGCGGCGGGTGCGATTGTCGCCGCGCTGTTCGGCTGGATTCATACCGGTCTCTGGTTCGGCGGGGAGGATGTGATGCAATGGCACCGCTGGACCGGCACCGGCATCGCGGGCGTTTCGATCCTGCTCGGTTTTCTGTCCGGAACAGGCGGAAAGCGCACGATATTCCGACTGCTGCTTAGCATTACGGCCGTTGCGATTGTCCTTCAGGGCTTCTGGGGCGGCGAACTGGCTCATGGGGCCAATCATCTCGGTATCTTTTGACGGAGTAATAACATGCGTAAATCCGGCATCCTCTCAAAAGCCGTTCCGGCGTTGCTTCTCACCGTGACGGCCTGCGGCACCGCCGCTCAGGCGGCGTCCTACACGATGCACCGCGATCCGAATTGCGGCTGTTGCGAAGAGTGGGCGGATCATGCGCGCACCGGTCTTGATGCGGACATCGTGACGAGGAACGAAACCGACATGAACGCGGTCAAGGACCGGCTCGGCGTTCCCGCTGATCTTCGCTCCTGCCACACGATGGTTGTCGATGGCTATGTCATCGAGGGGCATGTGCCCGCCAGCGCCGTGACGCGTCTCCTTGAGGAGCGGCCGTCAGGAGTCCTTGGCCTTGCCGTCCCGGGTATGCCCATCGGGTCGCCTGGCATGGAAATGGGCGACCGGTCGCAACCCTATGAGGTCATCGCGTTCGGAACATCCGGCGCGCGCGTCTTCGAAAGTCATGAATAAGGAAGGACGAAAGATGGCGAACGTCAGCAACCGGAACCCGGCCACGAAAAAGGCCACCGTGTACCGCATGGTCATGGAGGATCATATCTGTCCCTATGGGCTGAAGACGATCGATCTTCTGAAGCGCAAGGGTTTCGAGATCGACGACCACCATCTCGAAACCCGCGAGGAAACGGACGCCTTCAAGGAAAAACACGGCGTCGAAACCACGCCGCAGACCTTCATCGACGGGACACGGGTCGGCGGCTATGACGGCTTGCGCGAATATTTCGGCAAGGAGCCGATAGAGAAGGGAGAGGACGAGACGAGCTACCAGCCCGTCTTCGCCATCTTCTCGATCGCCTTTCTGCTCGGTGTCGCCTTCAGCTGGTTCAGCCAGGGCCAGCTCCTGACGATCACGACCATCGAATGGTTCGTCAGTCTGTCGATGACGCTGCTCGCGCTCCAGAAGCTGCAGGACATCCGCAGTTTTTCGACCATGTTCCTGAATTACGACCTGCTGGCACAGCGCTGGGTACCCTATGGCTTCATCTATCCGTTCGGGGAGGCGCTTGCGGGTATCCTCATGACCGCGCATGTCCTGCCGGTCATTTCCGTGCCCGTCTCGCTGTTCATCGGCACCGTCGGCGCGGTCAGCGTTTTCAAGGCGGTTTACATCGACAAGCGCGAGATCAAGTGCGCCTGCGTCGGCGGCGGGTCGAATGTTCCACTTGGCTTCGTATCGCTGACCGAGAATCTGTTCATGATCGGCATGGGTCTCTGGATGGGCGCGAAGGCGCTTGGTTTGATCAGCATCTGATTTCCCATGACTGACCATTATACGTCATCGAAGACAGGAAGTGGACACTGGCGCGAGGTGTATAACGCCAATGCCCGCCTTTACAAGGCGTTCGCCGCGGGCTTCCACCTGTTCGGAATTGCGCGGCAGCGTCGGTGCATGATGGACGCGCTCAAGCTCCAATCCGGCGATACCGTCGTCGATCTTTGCTGCGGGTCCGGCCAGAATTTCGCGGACCTAGAGGACCGGGTCGGCCGGAACGGCAGGATCGTCGGCGTGGACATCTCGGGCAATATGCTCGCCCTCGCCCGCGAGCGGGTGGAGAAACAGGGCTGGCGCAATGTCGAGCTTGTCGAGGCGGACGTCGAATCCTTCCGTCTTCCACCGGATACCGCCGCCGTCATCTCGACATTCGGTCTCGATATCGTACCCGACGTCGATCCAGTGGTTGAGGATATCGCCGCGCAGATGCCTGACGGTGCGCGGCTCGGCCTTCTCGGGTCGAAGGAACCAGCAGGCTGGCCGGACTGGCTGGTGGAATTCGGCATGTGTCTCAACAGGCCTTTCGATATCGAAAGGCACCACCTCGCCATCCGCCCGGACCTCGCCGCGGCGGCATCTCTGGATGAGACGGACCGCCGATCGTTCTGGGCCGGAATCTTCTACTGGTCGGTGGCCGTGAAACCTGCGGACAGGCGCGCAGCGTGACGGAAACCATCGGCATGCTGCTTGCGCTATCCCTGGCTGTTATCTTGTTTCTGGGTAGCGTGACCGTTCATATGTGGTCGCTGCGCGCGGCGGATCGCTGGACGATGGCGCGGCCCTGGTCCGTCCCCACGCATACCGGTCTCTTCCTCGCCATCCTCTTCAGCCATCTCGCAGTCGCCATCCTGTTCGCGGGCGGCTTCGCGTTCGGCGTCTCCGTCGGCCTTGGCACCTTCAGGGAAGAGGCGGTCATGGGCTGGATGGACTATTTCTATTTCTCGCTCATCAACATCACCACGCTCGGCCTGGGCGACATCTATCCGGCGCAGCACCTGCGGGTGGTCGCGGGTATCGAATCGCTCACGGGCTTCCTCCTTATCAGCTGCTCGGCGCAGCTCGTCTGGAAACACATGAAGAAAGGAAACGCATAATGGAGAAAAGCCACGGAGAAAGTTCAGGAGGCGGCATGACCTATGGCCGCTTCATGGCGATGATCGCGACCTCGACCATCGTCATGTACGGTCTGATGTATCTGAACACTTATTCGATCGATCACATCTTCTTTTCCGAAACCCGGTTCTGGATGGCGTTCCTGATGGGCGCGGTCATGGCCGTCATCATGCTCGGCTTCATGTGGGCGATGTACCCAAGCCGGTGGAAGAACCTTTTCATCTTCGGCGTCGCGGTCGTCGTCTTCGCGGGCGCGCTGTGGCTCGTCAGGTCGCAGAGCTCGGTTTACGACATCAATTATATGAAAGGCATGATCCCGCACCATTCGATCGCGGTTATGACAAGCGAACGCGCAAAGCTGCGCGATCCGCGCGTTCGGCAGCTGGCCGGGGACATCATCGTCGCGCAGCGCCGGGAGATCGCGGAAATGCGCTATCTGATCCAGGATATTTCCGAAAACGGCCCGCGTCCCACCGAAAAGATGAAAGAAGAAACCCAATGAGAAACGCGATTTTCGCAAGCGCCGCGCTGCTGATGCTCGCAGCCTGCAATTCGAACACAGCGCCTGGAAACGACCGCATGGCAGAACTGGAAGCGGCCCCGTCCGCCGCGCCGCAGGCATCCGCGGCAGGTGCTCTTGAAAGTGTTGCCCCGGAAGGGCTTTACCCTGGCATTCTGACCGATGCCGACATCGCCAGCATTGGCGACATTTCGAATCTGTGCATGTTCCGGATGGACCGGGTCGGATTCCCTGCTTTCGTGCATGGCGGCAATGGCGGTGGTACGATCAAGCTCAACGGCAAGTTGATCGCGCTCTCACAAGGCGGAAACGGAACCTATTTCGATGGCGGCCTGATCGTTGAATTGGACGAGAATGCCGGATCCGGCGACGATGCGAAGATGATCATCCGCATCCCGGGGGCCACGGACGAGCTTGGTTTCCGTGTCTATTCCTCCTGCTGATTCCGGTCATGAAGTAAGGATTTGCAATGCTGGATCTTTTGCCGACGCGAGGCACGGCGCTAACATCACGGGTAGTCC
>JBAUIQ010000439.1:0-4720 GCA_049683075.1 Pacificimonas sp. | reverse complement strand
CCGCACGGCCGGCCTGACACCGGGCGTCCGCCGTCTCGGCATACAGCCGGGTGATGGCGCGCAGCCGAAGAGCCTGGAAGCCTTCGCAGCGACCCTTGCGAAACAGCCGCTGATTGCCGACCCGGGTACCGAATGGGCCTATTCGGTCTCCATCGATCTTCTGGGTGCGATCATCCAGAAGGTGAGCGGACAGCCGCTCGAGACTTTCCTCGAGGAGCGTATCTTCACGCCGCTCGGGATGGAGGACACGGGCTTCATCGTGCCGAAAGCAGACAGCGATCGCCTCACAACGAACTACATCGTTGCGGGTGCGATGCCGCTGCCCTTCCCGCTGCCGGTTGCGGACGGCACACTCGTCCCCATCGATGGGCCGCCGAACAGCGAATATAACGATCCTGCACCCTATCCTTCCGGCGGCGGTGGCCTCGCATCGACGGGCGAGGACTATATCGCGTTCATGCGCGCCGTCGCCAATGGCGGCATGTTCGAGGGGCGGCAGGTCCTGCCGCGCGCGGCTATCGACATGGCTGTTTCCAACCTTCTGCCCGACGGCGTCAGCTACGGCACCGAAGGCATCGCGGATGTCGGCGGCGGCAGCGAGGGCTATGGCGCGGGTGGCCGGGTTTCGCTGAACGAAGGGCCGCTCAACAGCTATGGCTGGGGCGGAGCAGCGGGAACGCTCGCCTCGGCTTTGCCGGAGATCGGCACGGGCGTCGTCCTGATGACGCAATATTTCCCGCAACAGGCCTATCCCTTACCCCGCGAATTCCGTGAAGCGCTCGTCGCCGATACCACGGCAGCCATGACGGCAAGCGCGAACTAAGGTTCCGATGCGAGCGGCGCTGCTCATCGTCCTTTTCGTGCCGACCGCCCTCCTCAGCGGCGCGCTCGTCGGACAGCATGTCTTCGGCCTGCCGCCGTGCGAGATGTGCATGTGGCAGCGGTGGCCGCACGTCGCCGCACTTGTGTTAGCCAGCCTGGCGCTTCTCATCGAGGGTGCGCGCCGTCCGCTCGTCGTCGTCGCCGCGCTCGCCATCGCCGTTTCGGGCGCTATCGGCGCCTTTCATGCGGGTGTCGAATATGGCTGGTGGGAGGGCGTGACGCCCTGTGCGACGACAAGCATCGCCACAGGTGGCGACTTCCTTGCGGAGATCGCCGCGCAACCGCTCGTGCGCTGCGATGTCGCGCCGTGGTCGCTGTTCGGTATCTCGCTGGCGGGCTACAATGCGCTTATCTCGATCCTCGCCAGCGGAGCCGCCCTGTGGCTGACACTTCGAACGAAATGACGCGCCTTCCCGGTGATCCCGAGCCGGACGTCGAACAAATGATCCGGGTCGACCAGGCGGGCGAATATGGCGCGGCGCGCATTTACGCGGGACAGCTGGCGGTCATGGGCAGTCGCCATCCGGTGGCGGGCGAGATCGCGCGCATGAAGCATCAGGAGCAGCGGCATCTGGACACGTTCGATCGGTTGATCGTGGAGCGCGGCGTGCGGCCGACCTTGCTGTCGCCCATTTGGGATGCGGCGGGATTCGCGCTCGGCGCCGCGACGGCCCTGATGGGCCCGCGCGCAGCCATGGCATGCACTGCTGCTGTCGAGACGGAGATCGACCGCCATTATGGCGAGCAGCTGGAGGAACTCGAAGCTGCCGAACGCGAGCCGGAGCTTGCCGCGCACATCGCCGATTTTCGCGAAGAAGAGGCGGAGCATCGCGACACGGCCATCGCGCATGGCGCAGAGGACACGCCCGGTTACCCCCTGATGAGCGCCGTCATCCGTCTCGGCTGCCGCGCGGCTATCGCGGTTACGAAGCGGGTCTGAGCGCCGTCGCCGCCGCCTGATTGGCGCGTGACACCGGCACCGTTAGGCCGTTCGTGAGCTGCAGTGTCATGTTGCGACCATCTCGCTCGAGACCCTCGACGGATGCGGCGGCGACCCACCAGCTGCGATGGACCTGCAACCCATCGAGGTCGCCCGTCGCGATGATCGCGTCGGCGAGCCGCATTAGGAGCAAATCGCTGCGCCCGTCCCCATGCACGCGGACATAATGATCCTCGCTCTCCAGCGCGTGGATCGCACCGTCATGTCCAGCCGGTAATTTGGCGAGAAGCGGTGGAGCCTCCGCTGAAGAGACGGGCGTGTCGATGATCGGCAGAGCCGTTGGCGAAGCTGTCTCTTCTGCACCCAGAGGCGCGATCCGCGCGCGCCAGTAGAACAAAAGATTCATGCCAACGGAGATGACGGCGACCTGCGCATAGAGGAGCCAGAACGCCTCCGCCGCGATGGGCCAAGGGAGAGCGCCCGCGCCGCTAACGGTGGCGACCACGAATGTCATCGGGAACGCCATGATGAGGGCCGAGACGGTCAGCACGATGCCGACGTTCAGGTCGAGGCGCTCGGCAACCGCGACAGCGATCCAAGTGCTTGGCACGAACAGCAGATAACCGATAACGATCAGCGGTACCCAATAGGCGATCCGTACGCCGACGCCGCCCATCTGATAGCTGCCAAAGGGTCCTAGAATTCCGAGAACGACGCCGACCAGCGCAGCAATGGCGATGCCAATGACCAACTCGCGGCCCCGCCGTTCGCGCGTGACGGGTCCGCTCACGAAATTATCTGCCAACCCACGCTTCGCGAGTGGGTAAGCTGCCGGTTTAGCGAAGAATTCCGCTCTATCCGCGAAGCCGCGATTGCCCGCGAATGGCGGCGCGTCACTGTGACCCCCATCGACATCGACGACAGCCTAACCGGGAGCCTAGACAGATGACAGCCCTTAGCCTTCGCCCAACATTCCGGCTTCCCCGGTTTCGCGACATCATGCGCTTCACCATCATTCTCGGCGCGGTGCCGCTGACCGGGCTGATGACGCTTGCGATTGTCCGTGGCAGCTTCGGTCTGTCGGCGATCAATCTGTTCGACCTGCCGGTCGCGATTATCATTCACATCATCACGCTCTACGTCGCGGTAACCACGGGCGCATTCGTCTTTGCGGCGCGAAAAGGGACGAAGGTGCATCGCATTACCGGGCGCGTCTGGTGCCTGATGATGGCGACGACGGCGATCGCGACGATCTTCATCCGCACCTCGCCCGACGACAGCTTCAGCTTGATCCACCTGTTCACGGTGGCGACGCTGGTTAGCGTGCCGCTCGGCATCTGGCAGGCGATGAACCGCAAGATCGCGGCGCACGAGATCACGTTCGGTCAGCTTTACGTCGGCGCGCTTCTTGTGGCGGGCGTCTTCGCCTTCCAGGGTAACCGCACGATGGCCGTTCTTGCCTGGGGATGACGAAAGTGCGACGCCGCTAGTGTGCGTGCGTCGTTCCGTCGACGTGGCTATGCGCCATCTTCGCGGTCAGGCCATCGAAGACGAACCCGACGAAAACATCCTCGCTGATGAACCCGCCTTCGCGGTTCGCCGCATAAGCCGCGGCGGGTTTGGCGGCGATGACGGCGTCGCGGTCGCTGCCGCTATCGACAAGGACAGTGACCCGGTCACGAACGTCGACGAGCATATTGCGATAGGCGGCGAGACCATCTCGATCCGTCAGCTTGCCGTGACCCGGGATGATCTTCGTGTCGGCGTTCGCCATGGTCAGCCCCATGTCGATTGCATCGATAAGGCCCTGGATACTGCCCCCGGACCCGATGTCGATGAAGGGAAAGGTGCCCGCCGTCTCGTCGAAGAAGGTGTCGCCCATGTGAAGGACATTCGCCTCGCGAAAGTGGACGAGCGCATCGCCGTCGGTATGGGCGTGCTGGACATGCTGGGCGCGGATCGTCTGCCCGGCCGCGTGGATGGTCTGGCGGTCGCGGAACGTAACGACCGGCAGCGCTTCGGGAGGCGAAGCGGGTGTCGTCGACACCGTACCGTCGGCGCGTTCGCGTGACTGCTCGGCCGACATGCGGCGATGAACGTTGTCATGCGCGACGATCAGCGTGCCCGCCTCACCGAAATTCTCATTCCCGCCCGTATGGTCGCCATGCCAGTGCGTGTTGACGAGGAAGCGCGGCTGGACGCCCGCGAGCTCCTCGATCTTCGCCATGATCTTGGGCGTCAGCGGCGCGAACTGATCGTCGACGAGGAACGCCTCCGTCGTGCTGTTTTCCATGCCGTGCGCCAGCGCGATGTTCCCGCCCGCGCCATAGAGAACCTCGACACCCGGACCCGCGGTTTCGCTCGTGATCGTGACGTCGGCGAAGCGGTCGTCCTGTGCCTGCGCGTGTGCGAGCGGCAGGAGGGCGACGGCGGCGATGCTGGCGAAAAGGCGGGTCATTCTGGTCTCTCCGGTGACAGGGTCAGGTCGAGGTTCGTCTTTGATGCGGGTCCGGTTACGGCACGAGACGGGGCGGGCACAAGCTCCTCCGCGATCAGGCGACCGCGGCGGGTCAGGAGCGCGCGCATCTGCATCGGATTTGCGCGCAGTTCCGCCTCCAGTTCTGGGGCCGTCGTCTCGCTGACGAAGATGCGTCCCGTCGCCTGAAAGCCCGACCGTGGACCCCGCCGGCCAAGGGCGAGGGCACTCGCATCCGGATCGATCGGATAGCGGCATTCATTCAGCCGCGACTGCAGGCGCGCACGGCCGCCGTTCGGCGGCTCGCCCTCGATACAGATGCGGCAGCCGCCCGCCCCGCATAGTTCCCAATTGCCCTCAAGCGCCCAATCATAGCGAAGGGCAATGTAGCGCCCGCGCAGGATGTCGCGCGGGTCATAGCC
>JBAUIQ010000438.1:0-5929 GCA_049683075.1 Pacificimonas sp. | reverse complement strand
GGCCGCAGGCTCCCGCTCCTTGGCAAGCTGCGGCAGCCAATAGGCAAGAATGATGACGAGCCCGCAGCCCGCCAGCAGCAGGTGATAGCCTTCCAGCCCGAACATCTCGCCGCTCATCTATGTCGATCCTTACCAGGTTCGTCTTTCGGTGCGCTCGTCGCGAAAGAGCGTTCCAGGCGCGTTTCCCATAGGGCATGCGGTCGCGCTATCATTACCAATTCGCGTTGATGTCGGTTAACTTTACAGATTCCGAACGTTCTCGAGATGCCGATGCGGCTAACCGTCTGTTAACCAAGTAAACTGTCGTTTCGGCATGATTCCTGCTCCGCCATTGATCGGGGGAAGTTCGAATGGAGTTCCAAATGCTTACCAAATCGATCCTCGCGGCGGGTGCCGCATTGGCGATCGCCCTTCCGGCGCAGGCCATCACGGTCATTTCCGTTGCCAATCTCAGCGGCGACCAGGAAGTTCCGCCCGTCGAGACACAGGCGTTCGGCAGTGCGACGTTCACCGTCGACACCGACACGCAGCTCCTGGACTTCTCGCTCGAGGTGAATGGCATCACGATCGAACAGCTGTTCGACAATCTCGTCGCAGCGCCCGTCGGTCCGATCCACCTTCACAATGCCCCGGCCGGTGCAAACGGGCCGATCGTAATCCCGTTCCCATTCGACACAGGCTACGAAGCCACAGACACCGGTTTCCGCCTGACGCGCGAAGACTATCTTTTCGATGACGCCCTCGCCATTTCCGGCGCTGATGTTGGGTTCAGCGACTTCGTCTCGGCCCTTCGCGACGGCCTCTATTATATCAATGTCCACAGCGACCAGTTCGGCAGCGGCGAGCTGCGCGGCCAGCTGGCCGTGACCGTGCCGGAGCCGGGCGCCATCGGTTTGCTGGGTCTTGGCCTTCTCGGTCTCGGCGCGCTTCGCCGCCGCACTCGATAGACCGACATAATTCCAGGACTTGGCCCGTCCGGAGACATCTCCGGACGGGCTCTTTTTTCGTCAGGCCTGGCCCTTGGCCTTCGGTGAAATCACCATCAGCATCTGACGGCCTTCGAGGCGTGGGAACGCCTCGACCTTTGCCGTTTCGCTGGTATCGTCCTGAACGCGTTTCAGGAGGTTCATGCCCAGTTCCTGATGCGCCATTTCGCGACCTCGAAAGCGCAGAGTGATCTTCACCTTGTCGCCATCGTCGATGAACTGGTAAACCTTCTTCATTTTCACGTCGTAATCATGATCGTCGATATTCGGACGCATCTTGATTTCTTTAATTTCCTGACGCTTCTGCTTCTTTTTCGCAGCGTTCGCCTTCTTTTGCGCCTCGAACTTGAACTTGCCGACGTCAAGAAACTTCGCGACCGGCGGGTCGGCGTTCGGCGACACAACGACCAGGTCGAGCCCCGCTTCCTTCGCCTGATCGACCGCTTCGCGCGTATAGAGCACACCCAGATTCTCGCCGTCGTCGTCAATCACCCGCACCTTGGGTTCCTGAATAAACTCGTTGTAGCGCGGTCCTTGGAAAGGCGGCGGGGTCGGCCCACGCCGGGAAAGAGGCGGTCGGATAATCTGGTCTCCTTGTTACGAGGCCAACAGCGGCCCCCGAGTCTTATTCATCGAATGTAGGTGAACGGCGCGGAAACGGAAAGGGTGCGTGTCGCGGGCGCGCGCTTAATGCGCCATGGCTTCATGATCCATATCCATCGTTCCGACCTCGGTATCATCGGTCCGCGCCAGCCCGCGCGCGGCGAGCCAGCCTTCCATCATCGCGATCTCACGCTCCTGGGCCGCGATGATCTCTTCAGCCAGAGCGCGCGTTTCCGCGTCGACGCCGTGGCGCAGCACGATCTCCGCCATCTCCACCGCACCCTCGTGATGCGGGATCATACCGCGGATGAAGGCGACGTCCGGGTCGGGATCGACGGTCCCCATCGCCGCGTGCATCCGCGCATTCGCCTCCGCATATTCGCGCATGGCCTCTGTCGCCTCGTCCGCCGTGTCTGCTACGGCGGCTGCGGGCGCAGGCGCTTCCTGAAGGGCCGGGTCCGACGCAGGCGCAGCCTCGTTACAAGCCGCTAGCATCGTAGCGGTGAACATCATGAGAATCGGCTTGGTCGTCATCATCGGTTTCCTGCTACTAAATCCGGTGCACGTGCGGCGTCGCCTAACTCGGCTAGAATCTCGTCGACGTTCACCACCCGCTGCTGCTTCTCGCCCAGCTGGCGAACCGCAACCGTATTTTCCTCCGCCTCGCGCCCACCGACGACCAGCAGGTACGGCACTTTCGCCAGCGAATGCTCGCGTACCTTATAGTTGATCTTTTCGTTTCTGAGGTCGGTCTCGACGCGAATGCCCGCCGCCGACAGCTTCTCGGCGACCGCCTTCGCATGCTCGTCGGCGTCCGAGACGATGGTGGCGACCACGGCCTGCACCGGCGACAGCCATACCGGCATTCGCCCGGCATAATGTTCGATCAGGATGCCGATGAACCGCTCGTAGCTCCCGAAGATCGCGCGGTGCAGCATGACGGGGCGATGCCGTTCGCCATCCTCACCGATATAGCTGGCGTCGAGCCGTTCGGGCAGCACGCGGTCGCCCTGGATCGTCCCGACCTGCCAGGTCCGGCCGATGGCGTCCGTCAGATGCCATTCCAGCTTCGGCGCGTAAAATGCGCCCTCGCCCGGCAGCTCTTCCCAGCCATAATCTTCATTCGCCATGCCCGCCTCGGCGACGGCATCGCGCAATTCCTGCTCCGCCTTGTCCCAGTCGGCGTCCGAGCCGAAGCGCTTCTCGGGGCGCAACGCCAGCTTCACATGATAGCTGAAGCCGAAATCCCGATAGACGCTGTCCGCCAGCTTGCAGAAGGCGCGCACCTCCTCGACCACCTGATCCTCGGTGCAGAAGATATGCGCGTCGTCCTGCGTGAACTGGCGCACGCGCATCAGGCCGTGTAGCGCACCGTGCGGCTCGTTCCGGTGGCAGCAGCCCATCTCGCCCAGCCGGATCGGCAGGTCGCGATAGCTGGTGATGCCCTGTTTGAAGACGAGGACGTGCGCCGGACAGTTCATCGGCTTGATTGCCATCCAGTCGGCGTCCTTCGCCACCGTGGGATTGGCCGGACCGTCGCCGAGCCCATCCACCTCCGGCACCATGTCCGGCACCGCGAACATATTCTCGGCATATTTCCCCCAATGGCCCGACTGGGTCCACTGGCGCACGTCCATCAGCTGCGGGGTCTTGATCTCCTGATAGTCGGCCGCGTCCATCTTGCGACGCATATAGGCCTCCAGCTCGCGCCAGATCATATAGCCCTTCGGGTGCCAGAAAACCGACCCGTGCGCCTCCTCCTGCAGGTGGAACAGGTCCATCTCACGGCCCAGCTTCCGATGATCGCGCTTCGCCGCTTCCTCCAGGCGCAGCATGTGCGCCTTCAGCTGCTTCTTGTTCAGCCAGCCGGTACCGTAGATGCGCGACAGCTGCGCATTCGCCTGGTCGCCGCGCCAATAGGCGCCCGACACCTTGGTCAATTTGAAAGCGGTCGGATCGAGCTTGCCGGTAGAGGCCAGATGCGGCCCGCGGCAGAGATCCAGCCAACCGTCCTCCGCGCCGGGTTCACCGGAATGATAAACCGTCAAGGGCTCTCCCGCAGGGAGCTCCCTCGCCCATTCCGCTTTGAAACTCTCGCCCTTCTCCTCGAACCAGTCGATCAGGCGGTCGCGGGGCCACTCCTCGCGAATGAGCGGCTTGTTCGCCTTGATGATACGGCGCATTTCCTCTTCGATCGCAGGCAGGTCGTCCTCGGTGAACGGCCCGCGGCTATCGGGTGCGGCAAAGTCGTAGTAAAATCCATCGTCCGTTGCCGGGCCGAACGTAATTTGCGTGCCCGGAAACAGCGACTGCACCGCCTCCGCCAGCACATGGGCATAATCATGCCGCACCAGTTCGAGCGCGTCGGCCTCGTCCTTGGCGGTGATCAATGCGAGATCGGCATCGCCCTCGAAGGCGCGATGCAAGTCCCGCACTTCCCCGTCGACCCGTGCCGCCATCGCCGCCTTGGCAAGACCCGGCCCGATGGCGGCGGCGATGTCGGCGGGTGTCGTCCCCGGCTCGACCTCGCGCACGCTGTCGTCGGGCAGGCGGATTGAGAACATTTCGGTCATATCTTGTCTCTACGCGGGAGGTGCGGGCGCATATGGCAACAGCGCCGATAGGCGGCAAGGCGGGCTTGCCGCTGTCAACCGATGTAGGGCAACATCTTGAAGGACCGGGGGCGAGCGGAAACCTATGAACGACACGTGGGAAGAGAAGAGCATAGACGAAGCGTTCGTTTTCACCGGACGGTGGCAGGAGTTCCTGCCGATCGCCGTCACGAACCTCCTCCTCACCATCGTAACCCTCGGCGTCTACCGGTTCTGGGCGAAGGCGCGGGAACGCCGCTACTTCTGGAGCCGCACCCGCTTCGTCGACGACACGCTGGAATGGACGGGCACAGGTCTCGAAATGCTGATCGGCTTCATCGTCGTAATGGTCGTTCTCGTGCCGATCCTCATCTTCTTTCAATATGGCCTTGTTGGCCTCGCCTCTCGCGGTCAGGGCACCTTGGCAGCAATCATCGGCGTCACGCTTTATGCCGCGCTCTTCTATCTCATGGGTGTCGCCACCTACCGCGCGCTCCGCTACCGCCTCAGCCGGACGCGCTGGCACGGCATCAGGGGCGGTTCGGACGACGGGGGTTGGGGCTACGGACTGCAGGCCATGTGGCGCTACGCCGTCGCCGGCCTGACCCTCGGCCTCCTGACGCCCTGGGCGCAGTCGACGCTCTGGCGCAAACGCTGGGGCCGCATGAGCTTCGGAACCGACCCGATCCGTCTGACGGGGGCGCGGCTGCCATCCGGGCTCCTGCCGCGCTTCCTTCTCATCTACCTGTCGCCGCTTCTCATGGCACTTGTCGTCGGCGTCTTGGGGATCTTTGGAAGCTTGATTGGCGTCGCTGTCGGGGGCCTCGATCCGCAAAACCCCTCAATACTCGTCATCGGTTTTCTGGCGATATTGGCGATCTATCTTGTCATCCCTCTGATGACCCTCGCCTATTACGCCAAGCTGTACCGCGCGATGATCGGCGAAACGCACTGGTCCGGCCTCGATTTCGCTTTCACGGCGAACACGTGGGACTGGCTGAAGCTTATCTTCGGCCATATCGGCCTCGTCATCATCACCCTTGGGTTCGGACTCCTTTTCATAGGCTATCGCAACTGGTCGTTCTTCGTCCGGCACCTCGACGCGCGCGGCGTTATTGAACTCGACAGTCTCGGTCAGTCCAATACCACCATGAAGACCGATGCCGAAGGTCTTGCCGACGCCTTCGACATCGGCGCGATCTAGCGGGGACGCAGACAAGACCCATGCCTGTCACCGGTTGGTTATATGACGGCAGTACCGCCGCCCGCCGCGCAGCCACGGTCGAGGTGCGCGGCCAAAGCCTCGTTATCCATGCCGAAGGGCTTGCGCCGCAAACGATAAACCCCGAGGCCCTGCGGCCGGTCGAGAAGCGTCGCGACACCGAGGTCTACGCGCTGAAGGGCGTCGAAGGTTGGCGTCTCGGCCTCACTGAGATTGACGACCGCCTCGTTGAGGCGCGCCTCCCCGAGTTCGAAATCTACGGCAAGGTGGTCGACAAGGTCGGTCTGCCGAAGTTCATCGTCATTGCTGCCGTCATTTCAGCGATCGTCCTCCTGATCCTTTGGCTTGCGCCACGCTGGCTGGCACCGCTCGTGCCAACGAGCGTCGAACGGCAGATCGGCGACACGCTCTTCGCCGACATGAGCAACGATTATATCTGCAAGGGACCCGAAGGCAGCGCCGCGCTCGACACGCTCGCGGCCCGCCTCGCCCCCAATACCGAGATCGACCTCGCCGTCGCGGATATC
>JBAUIQ010000437.1:0-2776 GCA_049683075.1 Pacificimonas sp. | reverse complement strand
GATCGATGGAGACCGAATAGGCCCATTCGGTACCCGGGTCGGCAATCAGCGGCTGTTCCGCGAGGGTCGCTGCGAAGGCTTCCAGGCTCTCCGGCTGCGCGCCATCACCCGGCTGTACGCCGAGGCGGCGGACGCCCGGTGTCAGGCCGGCCGTACGGTACGCTTTCGCCACCGCATTCTGCTGGATGCCCGCATAGGAAAGGCCCGCTGTGTGGGTCAGGAGGTGCCGGATCGTCATGTCGCGCGCCGGATCGCGAACGTCCGTCACATCACCGGTCCTGTCTACCGCCACCTTCACATCGGCGAACTCCGGAAAAATCTCACTGACTGGCTGGTCGAGGCCCAGCTTCCCATCGGCGATCAGCATCGTCGTCGCAACGCCGATGATCGGCTTCGTCATGGAATAGATGCGGTAGATGGACTGATCGTCGACCACGTTCATGCCGTCTTTCGCGAGGGTGCCCGCGGAGACCCAGACGGCAGGCTGATCGCCCTGCGCAACGCCGATCAGCATGTTGGCGACCTTGCCCTCCGCGACATAGCGATCTGCGAGCGCTTGGAGGTTCGCAAAGCTCGGCGCGGGGGCTGCCGCTGGTGCCAATGCCGCCGCTGGCTGGGCCTGTGTGACGGCGGGCGTGGCGGCGCAGCTGGCGAGGAGCAGCGCTGCGGGTGCGATGAGGACTGAGAGCTTCGTCATTCTGTGTCTCCGATAAGGGGCGCGAGATCGGCGTTGACGCCGTTGAAAAGGGTTGTTCGAACGTCCTTGTCACCCGCCAGCATCAGCTGGGTCATAACGACATAGGCGATGTCTTCGTTCGGCATGGCGGTGGCGATGGTCGACGCCGCGCCGCCCCAGCCCCAGCTTCCGATGGGCTCGGGACCATCGGCGGCGACCGCAACACGCCCGCCCGCACCGAAGCCGGTGCCGAGATATTGGAAGGCATCGACAGACCCGCCGTCCGGCAGCAGGTTCTGTAGCGCCAGTTCGACGGCGGCGGCAGGCAGGACCTGTCGTCCGTTTAGGCGCCCGGCCTCCGCCATGGCCCGCATCAGGCGCAGATAGTCCTCCGCCGTTGAGGCGAGTCCCGCACCGCCTGCCGGAAACGGCGCAGGCTCGAGATATTCGCTGTTCGCCGCCGGGTCGAACGGAACGATCTGGCCGTTGAAATTGACGTAATTGTCGGTCAGCCGCGCGATATCCTCACGCCGCACGACGAAGGCGGTGTCGTCCATGCCGAGGGGATCGAAAATGCGCTCTTTCAGGACAGCGGGAAATGGCTTGCCTTCGACCCGCTCGATAACGGCGCCGAGGACATCCAGACCGACGGAATAGTGCCATTCCGTGCCTGGATCGGTGCGCAGCGGAAGTCCAGCGATGCGGGTCGCGAACTCCTGGAGGTCGGCGGGCTGCGGCCCCGTCGGGCGCAGCGGATTATCGCGTCGCCAGCCGGGAACCACACCCGCCTTCGCATATTCCTCCGACAGTGCGCTCGGAATGATCGAATAGCCGAGCCCGGACATATGGGTCATCAGATCGCGCACGGTAATTTCGCGCGCGGCGGGGCGGGTCGCGCCGAATACGTCCTTGTCGACGAGAACCTGGGGGTCTGCGAACTCGGGAATGATCTCCGAGATGGGCTGATCGAGGCCGAGTTTGCCCTCGGCGATAAGAATGGCAGCCGTGAGGCCGGTGATCGGCTTCGTCATCGAATAAATACGGTAAAGTGACTGCTCGTCGGCAGGCGTCGGATTGTCGAAGGCGAGCGTCCCCTCACGCAGCCATGTCGTACCCCCACTGCGCGTTGCGATGCCGACGACGACGTTTGCGACGGTACCCTCTGCGATCAGGGTTCGCGCCGCTTCGCGTGTAGCCCTCAAATCGATATCGGCGGTTGTAGCGAGAGGCGCGACTTCGGGAGCGACAACGGCCTGCGGGGCGGCGCATGCGCCCGCGAGCAGCAGCGCAGGAACCAGAATCAGCTTCGACGAGATACGCATGACGACTCCCTTTATGGCCCATCCCTAGGCGCGGCCCCTCCTGCCTGCCCGCGCCGAAAAAGAACAGGGTGGCGCGGAGCCGCCCGCCCGCGCTAGCGACCGCGCCGATATGAGCGACGACACCAAACCCTATGAGCGCGGCCCCGGTCCGCTGCCCGCAATTATACTTACCGAGGGTCCAATGGCCGGCTGGTCCACCTGGCGCGAAATGGGCCAGGGGCGGTTTTCCGATATGATCGGCGCGGTATATTTTCGTGAGCGCGACGACGGCGGCATCGAATGTCGCTCGCTGACGGATAAGTCGCATTCCAACATGCAAGGCGCGCTGCACGGCGGCTATTTGATGGCCTTCATCGATCAGGTCATGTTCGCCGTCGGACGTCCCGCCTTCACGGGCGGCAAGGCGGTGACGCTCAGTTGCCACACCGATTTCGTCGGCGCCGGGCAATATGGCGAGCCGGTCGACGGCACCGGCGAGATCGTCAAGGCGACGGGGAAGACGGTCTTCCTGCGCGGGCTCGTTACGCAAAATAGTGAGCTGCTCTGCAGCTGGTCCGGCGTCCTGCGCAAATTTCCGCCGCGCACGACCAAATGAGCACGCTATCGGCTTACGAAGATTTGGTCGCGTGCGGCGAGCTTCGCGCGGACCCGGATCAGGCGGCGGCGGCGCGGCGGCTGGACGCCCTGGAGGCCGAACTGGAGGCCAAACGC
Source organism: Pacificimonas sp. (assembly GCA_049683075.1). Taxonomy (GTDB): domain Bacteria; phylum Pseudomonadota; class Alphaproteobacteria; order Sphingomonadales; family Sphingomonadaceae; genus Pacificimonas. Next base: position 67 of record JBAUIQ010000437.1, on the reverse strand, counting down.
GAGACGCCTTCATTGCTCAAGCGTTTGTTCGGGCGCGAAGAAACGGACGCGCCGCGCGGCCTTTACG
>JBAUIQ010000436.1:0-2599 GCA_049683075.1 Pacificimonas sp. | reverse complement strand
CGGATAGTGTTGATGAAAGCTGGCAGCGCTATTTCGCTGGACTGGAACGGGTTGCCGATACTTCCGGCCCCTCCTGGCAGCGCGACAACTGGCCGCTGACCTCGACGGACGATCTGACAGCGGCGCTTGATCCGACGCAGATGACGCCGGACGCGCCCGCGAAACCAAAACTGTCTGGCACGATCGCTGAAGCGCCTGCTTCGCCCGCGCGCAGTGTCAGCCAGGACGACATCCGCCGCGCGGCGGAGGATTCGCTGAACGCCATGATGCTGATCCGCACCTACCGCGTACGCGGGCATCTGGCCGCCGATCTCGACCCGCTGGGTCAGGCGGAGCGGGAAACGCCGCGCGAGCTGACGCCTGAATTTCATGGTTTCAGCGGCGCGGGCGAGCATCGGGTCGTGCATTTGGGCGGCGTCCTGGGGCTCGAAGCGACGACCGTTTCGGAGCTCGTACAGATATTGCAGCGCAATTATTGCGGGCATGTCGGCGTCGAATATATGCACATCAACGACCGCACCGAGCGGCGTTTCATTCAGGACCGCATCGAGGGCCGCGATAGCGAGATCAGCTTCACGCCCGAGGGCAAGAAGGCGATCCTGAGGAAGCTGATCGAAGCGGAAGAGTTCGAGAGCTTCCTCGGGCGGAAATATGTCGGCACCAAGCGCTTCGGTCTCGACGGCGGCGAGGCGATGATCCCGGCGCTCGAATCGATCATCAAATATGGCGGCGCGAACGGCGCGAAGGAAATCATCATCGGCATGGCGCACCGCGGGCGGCTGAACGTCCTCGCCAACGTCATGCAGAAGCCGTTCCAGGCGATCTTCCACGAATTTGCGGGTGGCTCCTCCAACCCGGAGGACGTTGGCGGTTCGGGCGATGTCAAATATCACCTCGGCACGTCGACGGACCGCGAGTTCGACGACAATGAAGTCCATCTCAGCCTGACGCCGAACCCGTCGCACCTCGAAGCCGTCGACCCGGTCGTTCTCGGCAAAGCGCGTGCGGCGCAGCAGATCCGCGACGACGCCACCCGCGACGAGGTGGTGCCGCTGCTGCTTCACGGCGATGCCGCGTTCGCGATGCAGGGCGTCGTCGCGGAATGTTTCGGCTTCTCCGGCGTCGAAGGCTATAACACCGGCGGCTGCATCCACTTCGTTATTAACAACCAGATCGGCTTTACGACCAGCCCGCAATTCGGGCGGTCCTCCCCCTATCCCAGCGATATGGGCAAGATCGTTCAGGCGCCGATCTTCCATGTGAATGGCGACGATCCCGAGGCCGTGACCTTCGCCACGAAAGTCGCGACGGAGTTCAGGACGCAGTTCAACCGCGATGTGGTTATCGACATGTGGTGCTATCGCCGCTTCGGTCACAATGAAGGCGACGAGCCGAGCTTCACGCAGCCGCTGATGTACAAGGCCATCAAGGACAAGGCGTCGGTCAGCGTGCTCTACGACCAGCGCCTCCGCGACGAGGGCGTCGTCGACGACGACTGGGCCAAGGGCCAGACCGACGAGTTCTCCGCCGAGCTGCAGCAGGACTTCGACGCTGCGCCCAGCTACAAGCCGAACAAGGCAGACTGGTTTGAAGGGCGCTGGGTCGGCCTTGGCCTGCCCGGCGGCGACGAGGGCGACCGGCGCGCGGCCATCACGGGCGTCGATGCCGACGATTTGCGTGCGCTTCAGAGCCGTATCAGCGCCGTCCCGTCTGGTTTTCATCAGCACAAGACACTGAAACGCGTCATGGACGCCCGCGTAAAGGCCGTCGACAGTGGCGAGGGCATCGACTGGGCGACGGCGGAGGCACTGGCCTTTGGATCACTCCTCAAAGAGGGCTACGGTGTCCGCCTGTCCGGGCAGGATTCGGGGCGCGGCACCTTCTCGCAGCGGCACGCGGTCTGGACCGACCAGCGCACGGCGCGGAAATATGCGCCGCTGCAGGAAATTTCGAAGGACTTTCGCGTCTACGACAGCCCATTGTCGGAATATGGCGTCCTTGGTTTCGAATATGGCTATGCGCTGACCGATCCGAAGTCGCTGGTGCTCTGGGAGGCACAGTTCGGCGATTTCGCCAATGGCGCGCAGATCATGATCGATCAGTTCATCGCGTCGGGCGAGGCGAAGTGGTTGCGGTCGAACGGCCTCGTGATGCTTCTGCCGCACGGTTACGAGGGGCAGGGGCCGGAGCATAGTTCCGCTCGGCCTGAACGCTTCCTGCAGCTGTGCGCGGAGGACAATATGCAGGTCGTCAACGCGACGACGCCCGAGAATTATTTCCACGTCCTCAGGCGACAGCTGCACCGCGATTTCAGGAAGCCACTGATCATCTTCACGCCGAAGTCGCTCTTGCGCCTGAAAGCCGCGACCTCGACGCTCGAGGAGCTGACGGGCGAGACGCATTTCAAGCGCATCATCTCTGACCGCATGGAGGTGCCGGACGAGAAGGTGAAGCGCCTGATTCTCTGCTCCGGCAAGGTCTATTACGACCTCGCGGCGAAGCGGGACGATATGGGTCTGGAGGATACCAGTATCGTCCGGATCGAGCAGCTTTATCCCTTCCCGCTGGAGCCTCTCATCGTCAGGCTGAAGCGTATGAC
>JBAUIQ010000435.1:0-4546 GCA_049683075.1 Pacificimonas sp. | reverse complement strand
CCCGACGAATGTGCCGGTGAAGCGTATCGATGAAGACGACCAGTTCTTCAAAAATGCCGACGATAAATTCAAGGCGATCGTCGACGCGATCCGCGATGCCAGCCTGAAGGGCCAGCCGGTCCTCGTCGGCACGACATCGATCGAGAAATCCGAGATGCTGTCCGAGTTCCTGAAGCGGGAAGGCGTCGAGCACAGCGTGCTGAACGCGCGTTTTCATGAGCAGGAAGCGCACATCGTTGCGCAGGCGGGACGCCTGGGTGCCGTCACGATTGCAACGAATATGGCAGGCCGCGGCACCGATATCCAGCTGGGCGGCAATCTCGACTTCCGCGTCGCCGATGAACTGTCCGAGATGGAAGACGGCCCGGAGAAAGACCGCGAGACCGAGCGGATCAAGTCCGAGATCGAGGCGGAACGAGAAGCGGTTCGCGAGGCTGGCGGCCTTTTCGTGCTGGCGACGGAGCGGCATGAAAGCCGCCGGATCGACAACCAGCTTCGCGGTCGTTCGGGGCGTCAGGGCGACCCGGGGCTCAGCAATTTCTTCCTGTCGCTTGACGACGATCTCCTGCGCATCTTCGGCCAGCAGAACCTCCTCAATCGGATGATGCAATCGGGCCTCGAGGATGGTGAAGCCATCGAGCACCCGTGGATTTCCAAGGCCATTGAGACGGCGCAGAAGAAGGTGGAGGCGCGCAATTACGACCAGCGCAAAAACCTTCTTCAATATGACGACGTCATGAACGACCAGCGCAAGGTTATCTACGACCAGCGCGAGGAGGTCATGGATTCCGGCGATGTCGACGATGTAGTCGAGGAAATGCGCGGGGAGACCGTGCAAGACATCGTCAATCAATTCGCACCGCCGGGCAGCTATCCCGAGCAGTGGGACATGGATGGCTTGAAGGAGGAGGCCGCACGCGTGTTCGCGCTCGACCTGCCGCTGCAGTCATGGGTCGAAGAGGATGCCGTCGACCAGGAAATCTTCGTCGAGAGAATTGAAGAAGAACTCAAGGCCAAGCAGGCGGAGAAGACGGCACATCTCGGCGAGGGTGAATGGCATCGGATCGAGAAGAGTGTGATGCTGCAGGCGATCGATACGCGCTGGAAGGAGCATCTCGCCACTCTTGATGCGCTCCGCGGTTCGATCCACTTGCGCGCTTACGCACAAAAGCAGCCGATCAACGAGTATAAGAAGGAGGCCTTTGCGCTCTTCGAGTATATGCTCGGTTCGATCCGCGAGGATGTGACGCGAATGCTGGCCAATGCGCGAATTGCAGCACCGGAAGAGCAGCGAGGTGAGCGACCAATGCCGTCTGAATTCGTGACGACGCACGTCGATCCGTTGACCGGCGAAGACAACAGCTTCCCGCATACCAAATCGCCGGGCCCGACGCAGAGTCCGGCGCCGCCCTTACCGCCGGGCACGGGCCGGGTCAGCCGCAATGCCGCCTGTCCGTGTGGATCCGGCCGCAAATACAAGCACTGCCACGGACGGGCCGACTAGGCGGGTAGGGCAAGCCCTTTTTCGTTGAGCCAGCCGACGATGTCGCGGGCGACGTCGGCGCGGATCCCAAAACGCTGTAGCCAGCCTTCAAAATTCGAAGCCGCGTTGGGATCGTTCGCCAAATAGTCTCGCCACAACTCGATCGCTGCTTCCTGATCCGAGCGCGCCGCCTGCGCGATGGCCCGCCACAGGACGTTCGGCGTTGCGGGTGTCGCCCTAAGGCCCAGTGCTCCTGCGAGTTTCGCGACCTCCTCGTCGTCACCCACAGTCATGGCAGCGATCGCAAGAGCAATATCGAAGGCCGGGGGTGGATTGGCGTGGCTGTCGAGAGCCTCTTCGACCATGTCGCGCCCAGTTGGATCGCCGCGATAGATGCGCTGAAGGCCGACATAGCCACTGATGTCCGGATCAGCCGGATTTAGCCGCAGCGCCTCGTTTTCCTCAGTTACTTGTGCTGGATTCCCCTGCAGGAAATACATGCGTGCAAGGGTCAACCGGGCAAAGGAATTTGACGGGGCGAGACGGACCGCCATTTCCGCCGCTTTGACCGCCGGGATCATTTGCGTCCGCGGAAGCTGAACCCCAGCCTCGTCTTCGGCAAGAAGCCATGCGCGCGCAGCAACAACTGACGCGTTACGACTGTCGCGAGCCAATGCATTGTCCAAGCATGCAAGCGTGTCAGCACGCTTTTCTACATCTCGGCTGTCGTGCACATGGCGCCACTGAAGAAGGCATTTGTAAGTTGCGCCGCCATCCTGGCGTCTCGCCTCGCGCGAATGGATGATGCCTCTTTGTTGCGCGATCATCGCAGCAGCCAGCCGGGCGCTTCGATCGACACCTATCTCCTCGCCGGAGGGCGTCTCGAACTCGCGGCTCCAAAGGATTTTCCCCGTGTCGCCAGACGACAACCGCACCGCGATAGTCGTCGAAGGTGCACGGCTGACGGTGCCGGTCAGAATATAGGCGTCGTCCGGACGATCGGCGGACGCGCTGCGAACCGACAGCTGACGAAAGCGTGGCAGATAATCGAGCAGCGCGGCATTGTATCGCCGCGCCAAGGCAGCAGAGGCGGGCGATAGGTCAAGAGGTTTCACGCCGTCGAGAATTAACACGGGCACCTTTGGGACAAGGTCCGGTTCCGTGGATTGCAGCACGTCCGCCGTCCGCTGCGTCGTCGCCTCTTCGATAGTGACGTTCGGTTTCGCCATCGCGATTGGCGGAGACACATCGTCGAGCACAAGCAGTCCGCATGCGAGCGCGGCGACGCCCCCAAACGCATAGACCAATATTCTGTTCGTGCGAACAGACCGTTCGATCTGTCCCGCGTCGACCATGTCGACCGCTGCTGCGCTCGCGGGTGCCATGTGAGAAATTGGCTTCGCTTGCATTTGAACCGGAGACGGTGGTGCCAGGTCGGTTTTCAAAGGCGCGGTGATGAATTCCGGCGCGTAATTCCCGGGCGTCAGCGCGATCCGGATATCGCCAGCACTGGCCGCGTCTCGGTCGTCAGCATAGTGCGACTTCAAAAGTTTGCGCAGTCGTCCCATTTGAACGCGGGGATAGGAGTCGGTTTGGGGGTCGAAATCGTCGCCCCTGCCGAGGCAGTCGACGGCAAGCACATACGCACTCAAAGTGTCGCCCTTGCCGATCAGGGTCGTCTCGACGACGAAGCGAAGCAGACGCGACAGGACCGGGGCGCGTTGAAAGCGGTCGCTGCCCTCAATGCGATCGAGCTCGGCAAGGATCGCGCTGCGTTCGTTTTGATGCATGACTTTCAAACTTCGATCGGAAACCCACGGATATCCGTAGGCAGGATTGGCCATCAGATCCTATCCAATGAATCTTAACTCTTTCACCCGCGCCCAAACCGTGACGTTACCGGTAACAGCGAGGTAACATGTCTGGACGCAACCTTCTGTAACATTAAGATTTAACCTGGGCCGACACGCGCTCATTCACAGTGTGTCACTGCCACAGCGCGTGATCCGAGGGCACGGTCATGGGCATGAAAACGCTCTCCAAGTTCTTCTCCGCCGGTCGCTTCTCCGTTTTGGCATCCGTTCTCGGATCGCTACTGGTCATGTTTCCTGCAAACGCAGCCACGGCGACGGGGCAGGTGGGTGTTACGATCGTTGCGGCCGCGAGCATCGATTTTCCGACCGCAAGCGCGGGCGACACCTATGTGTCGATGGAAAGCGGTTCGGATAAGGCGACGATGCGTACGCTAGAGACTTGCGTTTCGGCGGCCGATGCTGCCCCGGTTGAGGAGGGCGATACGGCTTGCGTCACGCTGCGCACCGTCGAATTTCTTTGATTCGCACTTGTGGGCTTTTCGCGATCAGACAGCCGGTGGCCCGGGGCGAATCCCGTTGACCCTCGGACGTCACAATCCTATATGCCGGTCTTACAACAGCTCGTGGATGGGTTCGTAGGGGGCAGCTCCTAAACGACGTCCGATGGCGAGAGCGGGAATTCCCGTTCATGTTGAATGATATAGATGGCAGGTCCGGGCGGGGGCCAATATTTCCTCCGCCGGGTCTGTCCGTTTTTGTTCGCGTGCGATTCGTTTGCCGAATTGCTGTGCGGGCCGAATGAACTGCTCGTTTTAGAAGGTGGATGAATGCCGACGATCAACCAGCTGGTCCGCAAGGGTCGTGAACCGCAGAAGGCGCGTAACAAGTCGCCCGCGCTGCAGGCCAATCCGCAGAAGCGCGGCGTGTGCACGCGTGTCTACACGACGACACCGAAGAAGCCGAACTCCGCGCTTCGTAAGGTTGCGAAGATCCGTCTCACCAACGGCTATGAAGTCATCGGCTACATCCCTGGCGAGGGGCATAACCTTCAGGAGCACAGCGTCGTGCTGATCCGCGGCGGCCGTGTGAAGGATCTTCCCGGCGTCCGGTATCACATTCTTCGCGGTGTCCTCGACACGCAGGGTGTCGGTGACCGCAAGCAGAGTCGTTCCAAATACGGTACGAAGAAGCCTAAATAATAGCAGCCAAAGTAGGCGCCGGACGGGTTCCGGAGTTCGCCGAAGTTCAC
>JBAUIQ010000434.1:0-1601 GCA_049683075.1 Pacificimonas sp. | reverse complement strand
AAGAGGTGCTGGAAATCGGTTTCGACAAAGTCCGGCGGGGCTTCGCTCCGTTCTAAGTTGCTGAAAGGGGTCCCGCTTGACGAGCAACTCGCAAAAGGCATGCTCGCCACCGAAAAAATGACCGTTGCCAAAGGTTGGTGTGGCCTAGAGGTAACAATGCTCACGAGCTAAGCCGCTTTTCCATTCGCTCACCGCGTGGCGACGATTTGGCGCTATGAAGCCGAGCTTCATGATCGAAGCGAACGACTGCTGTAAGTTGAGGTGCCCGAACCAGCGGAACGGCGACAAATGGGACGCTTTGCTAATGATCTGCTTTCCCCTTCGCGAACGGCAGGTTCTGGTTCGATGAGATGAAGAAAGCTACTAGTTTGAGCAACTGGGTCTGGGTCGACAAGTGCCGCTCAGCCTTTGGCCCGGTCGCCCGAGATTTTCGTCCCGGAAGAGCGACCACACTCTTGAATACGCGTTGGGCTTCTCTTTGCTGATTGCCGCTTGGGCGATGTCGTGACTACAAGCACTTGATGGCAACGGGGCAGGACAGAGTCGAGGCGTTTATCGCCGAATGGCGGGAGACGGGCGGGTCCGAGCTCGCCAACACGCAATCGTTCATCCACGGCTTGGCCAATCTCCTAGGTGTCGACCCACCCCGCGGGGCCAAGGCCGATGACGCGACCAACGACTACGTCTTCGAGCGCCGCGTCTTTCAGGACAATGGCGACGGAACCACCAGCTTCGGTCGGATCGACTGCTACAAGCGCGGCTGCTTCATCCTCGAAGCTAAGCAGGGCAGCGAGGCTGACCGGGCTGCTGCCGACAAGGACGAGGACGATCTCGACATCTTCGGCCAGACCGCCAAGACCCGCGTCGCCCGCGGCACCGCACGGCGCGGCACGCCCGGGTGGGCCAAGGCAATGGTGCAGGCCAAAGGCCAGGCGGAACGCTACGCCAAAGCTCTGCCCATCGATCATGGCTGGCCGCCGTTCCTGCTCGTCGCCGACATCGGCTATTGCATCGAGGTCTATGCCGACTTCACCGGCACCGGCAAAGCGTACGTCCAGTTCCCCGACCGGGCGCGCTATCGGATCATGCTGGAGGACCTGCGCAACGAGGATGTGCGCGAGCGTCTGCGCGCCATCTGGACCGATCCCAAAAGCGTCGATCCCACCGCACGCGCCGCCCGTGTCACGCGCGATATTGCCGATCTGCTCGCCACCGTCGCCCGCCGCCTCGAAAAGCGCGGCTATGATGCCGAGACCACCAGCGGTTTTCTCATGCGCGTGCTGTTCACGATGTTCGCCGAGGACAGCAAGCTGATCCCCGAGGGCAGCTTCACCCAGCTTCTCAAGAACCAGCGCGCCCACCCGGAACATCTCGAACACCAGCTTTCCGCGCTGTGGGCGGCGATGGACAAGGGCGAGTTCTCGCCCGCGCTCGGCGTGCCGCTTCGGAAGTTCAACGGCTACCTCTTCAAGGAGCGCACCGCGCTGCCCCTCGATGCTGAGGAGCTGGAGGTGCTGATCCAGGCTGCCGAACATGTCTGGACCGAGGTTGAACCTGCGATCTTCGGCACCCTGCTCGAACGCGCGCTCAACCCCAAGGAG
>JBAUIQ010000433.1:0-1980 GCA_049683075.1 Pacificimonas sp. | reverse complement strand
CTTGCAGACCGAGCCGCCGCCCGCCGCCACCGTGTGGATCGCCAGCATCGGAGCGCGCACACGAATCCCCGCGACCTCGCTGTCGAACGCGATTTCGTCTTCCCCCGCATGGTGCGAGACGTCGGTCGAGGTGCCGCCCATGTCGAAGCCGATGACCTTGTCGAACCCGGCGGCGGCGGCCGTGCGGGCCATGCCGACAATCCCGCCTGCGGGACCCGAAAGGATGGCGTCCTTGCCGCGAAACGCGCCGGGCGCCGCAAGGCCGCCGTTAGACTGCATGAACAGCGGCGCCGCATCGTCGCCGAGCGCAGATGTCAGGCGGTCGATATAGCGATCAAGGACAGGCGACAGATAGGCGTCGACGACCGCCGTATCGGCGCGCCCGATCAGCTTGATGAGAGCGCCGGCCTCGTGGCTGGTCGAAACTTGGGAGAAAGCAACATCGCGCGCGATTTTAGCCAATCGCCTTTCGTGCGCTGGAAATGCGTGCGCATGGACGCAAGCGATGGCGACCGCGCGAAGGCCATTGTTGTAAGCTTCGGTGAGTCCTGCACGGGCCGCGTCCTCATCTAGCGGGATGATGACATCGCCGCGCGCACCGACGCGTTCGTCTAGTTGTAGGACTTCTGCATAGAGTGGTGCGGGTTTCACGATATGCCGCGCGAAAAGGTCTGGCCGCGCCTGATGCCCGATGGCGAGCGCGTCGCCGAAGCCGCGCGTGATCGCAAGCAGCGTCGGCTCTCCCTTGCGCTCCAAAAGCGCGTTGGTCGCGACGGTCGTTCCCATGCGAAGATCGAAGGGTGGCAGCACTGCGCCGCGCGCCGTGCCGGTCAGGCGATAAATGCCCTCTACCGCCGCGTCTTCGTATCGTTCCGGGTCTTCGGACAGCAGCTTCGCCGTCGTCACTGCACCCGCGGGGTCGATGGCGACGATATCTGTAAATGTTCCGCCCCGGTCGATACGGAAGCGCCAGCGGGACGGGGATGCGCCTGTCATGGGTGGCGCGCTACCAGTGGGCGCGGCGACGGCGCAAGCATCGCCGTCATATCACCCGGTCCAGCGCGATCAGCCATGCGGTCTCGGGATGGGCGAGCGGGAGGCTGAGACCGACCGTCGCCAAAGCTTCGCTCGATATGACGACGCCATCGCGCCAGCGGTCGGGATAAGGCAAATAGTTCGCAGCTTTTTCCGGCCATGGTTCGGGCAGCGTCACATGCCAGCGAACGCCCGCAGCGAGGCCGGTCAGCTTTGCTGGCGGCACCACGAAGTCGGCGGCGAATGCCGTGCTGGCGACCAGCGCAAACGCACGGGTCTCGGTAGCGGCGCAGAAACCCCAGAGGTCGGGCTTGTCCGGATACAGCACGGAAAGCCGCCCGCCGTGAATGACGTCGCGCCAGTCCTGGTATAGCGCGATGTGCGCGGCGAGCGTCTCACGCTCATCGAGCGACATCGCGCCGGGGTCCGCCTCGACACCCATGTGCCCGAATAGCGCGACCTTTGCGCGAAAATCGATCGCCGTCCGCCGACCCGTGATTGGATTTGGGCTGGGCCCGACATGATTGCCGAGGACGCGGAGCGGAAGGAACTGCGACCAGGCCGTCATGATGCGCAATCGCTCGATGGGGTCGTTATTGTCGCTCGGCCAGACCCGGTCCGTGCGGCGCAGCATCTCGTAATCGATCCGTCCGCCGCCACTGGCGCAGCCTTCGATCTCGACGGCGGCATGCGCCGCGCGGAGGCGGTCGATCAGGGCGTAAACTGATGTCACCTGTGCGCGGCGATCGGCAGCATGCGGAAACGCCGGGCGGTTATGATCCCACTTCAAATAAGCGATGTCGTTTCCGGACAGCAGCTTGTCGAGAACGACGAACAGGTGATCCTTCACCTCGGCTTTCGTCAGATCGAGTTGCAGCTGGTGTCGCTGCGTTCGAAGCGACGCCGCCGGATCGGGCAGCGCCCAGTCCGGATGCGCGCGGTAGA
>JBAUIQ010000432.1:0-1713 GCA_049683075.1 Pacificimonas sp. | reverse complement strand
AACATCCGCAATTTCTCGATCATCGCGCATATCGACCATGGCAAGTCCACGCTCGCCGACCGCCTGATCCAGGAAACGGGCGGCCTGACCGCGCGCGAAATGACCGAGCAGCTCCTCGACAATATGGACATCGAGCGCGAGCGCGGCATCACCATCAAGGCGCAGACCGTCCGCCTGACCCACAAGGCGCAGGACGGCGAGACCTATCAGCTGAACCTGATGGACACGCCCGGCCATGTCGACTTCGCCTATGAGGTCTCGCGCAGTCTCGCCGCCTGCGAGGGCGCGCTCCTCGTCGTCGACGCCGCGCAAGGGGTGGAAGCGCAAACCCTCGCCAACGTCTACCAGTCCATCGAGCACGACCACGAGATCGTCCCCGTCCTCAACAAGGTCGACCTCCCCGCCGCCGACACCCAGCGGGTGAGGCAAGAGATTGAGGAAGTGGTGGGATTACCCGCCGACGACGCCATCGAAACCAGCGCCAAAACCGGCATCGGCATCACCGATGTGCTAGAGGCCGTCTGCGCCCGCATCCCGCCGCCAAAGGGCGACCCCGACGCGCCCTTGAAGGCGATGCTTGTCGACAGTTGGTACGACCCCTATCTCGGCGTCGTAATCCTCGTCCGCGTCATCGACGGCGCCATCAAAAAGGGCAGCCAAGTCAAGTTCATGCAGGCGGGCACCACCCACCTCATCGACCGCGTCGGCTGCTTCGGCCCCAAGCGCACCGAGCTTGCCGAGCTCAATACTGGCGAAATCGGCTTCATCACCGCGCAGATCAAGGAGGTCGCCGACACCCGCGTCGGCGACACCATCACCAGCGCCAAGAACGGCGCCGCCACCCCGCTGCCCGGCTTCAAGGAGGTCCAGCCCGTCGTCTTCTGCGGCATGTTCCCCATCGACGCCGCCGATTTCGAGAAACTCCGCGACAGCCTCGGCAAGCTCCGCCTCAACGACGCCAGCTTTCAGTGGGAAGCGGAATCCAGCGCCGCCCTCGGCTTCGGCTTCCGCTGCGGCTTCCTCGGCCTCCTCCACCTCGAGATCATTCAGGAGCGCCTGACCCGCGAATACGACCTCGACCTCATTACCACGGCGCCCAGCGTCGTCTATCGCGTCCACATGACCGACGGCACGACGGAGGAGCTGCACAACCCCGCCGACCTCCCCGACCCGGTGAAGATCCAGAATATGGAGGAGCCCTGGATCGAGGCGACCATCTACGTCCCCGACGAATATCTCGGCGCCATCCTGAAACTGTGCCAGGACCGGCGCGGCATCCAGAAGAACCTCACCTATGTCGGCGCCGCCCCCAACCAGCGCGCGCAGATCACCTACGAGCTGCCCCTGAACGAGGTCGTCTTCGACTTCTACGACCGGCTGAAGAGCATCAGCCGCGGCTACGCCTCCTTCGACTACCACCAAATCGGCTATCGCGACGGCGACCTCGTGAAGATGAACATCCTCGTCAATGGCGAGCCCGTCGACGCCCTCTCCATGGTCGTCCACAGAAGCGTCGCCGAAGTGAGAGGTCGCGGCCTCTGCGAGCGCCTGAAGGACCTCATCCCCCGCCACCTCTTCAAAATCCCGATCCAGGCGGCCATCGGCGGCAAAGTAATCGCCCGCGAAACCATCAGCGCCATGAGGAAAGACGTCACCGCCAAATGCTATGGCGGCGACATCTCCCGCAAAAAGAAGCTGCTGGAAAAACAGAAA
>JBAUIQ010000431.1:0-3931 GCA_049683075.1 Pacificimonas sp. | reverse complement strand
AGGCCTCCGAAGCGCTGATTGTCCCCGGCAACCGCTTCGAATATCTTGAGGCGCGCGCAGCGCTCGATGCTGTCGCCGATGGCGAACTGGATGAGGATGTCTGGCGCCCCGGCAGCCTCGATGTCCTTGCCCAGCACATCATGGCCTGCGCCTGTGCCGATCCGTTCGACGCAGGAAATCTCTACAACGAAGTCCGCACCGCTAGCCCCTATGCGCTTCTCGATCGCGAGACGTTTGACCGTGTCCTCGGCTTCATCGAATCCGGCGGCTATTCGCTCCGCGCCTACGACAAGTACAAACGCATTACGCAAGGGAAGGACGGCCTCTGGCGCATCAGCCATCCGCGCTTCGCCAAGCAGCACCGCCTGAATGCCGGCATCATCGTCGACGCGCCTGTTCTTGACGTCCGGTTTAGAAACGGTCGCAAGCTCGGCACCGTAGAGGAATATTTCGCCTCCACCCTCGCGCCGGGCGACACCTTCTACTTCTCCGGCATTCCGCTCGAGGTCGAAGGCGTCAAGGACGCCGACCTTCTCGTCAAGGCCACCACAAAACCCGCGCGTATCCCGACATACGTCGGCACACGCATGCCGCTGACAACAAATCTCGCCAATCGGGTTCGGCGCTTCCTGAACGAGCCAGAGGAATGGCGGCGTTTTCCCGCCGACGTGCAGGAATGGCTGGAGGTGCAGGGCGAGCGCTCGGTTCTCCCGAAACCCGACCAGCTCCTCGTCGAAACCTTCCCGCGCGATGGTCGCCATTACATGGTCGCCTACAGCTTCGAGGGTTGGAACGCGCACCAGTCACTGGGCATGCTCATCACACGCCGGATGGAGTCTATGGGCCTCAGCCCCATCGGCTTCGTCTCGAACGACTATGCGATCAGCGTCTTCAGCCTGAAGCCCGTCGAGGACCCGCGCCCACTCTTCTCTCCCGACATCCTGGAGGACGAACTGGTCGAATGGGTCAATTCCTCGAACCTCCTGAAACGCGCCTTCCGCGAAGTCGCCGTCATCGGCGGCCTCATCGAGCGGCACATTCCTGGTAAGCGCAAGACCGGCCGGCAGGTCACCTTCTCCACCGACCTCATCTACGACGTCCTCCGGAAATACGAGCCGGACCACATGCTGCTGAAGGCGGCGTGGGAAGATGCGAAGGGCCGCATGACCGACATCGCCCGCCTAGCGGGCCTCCTGGACCGCGCGCCCACAACAATGGTCCATAAACAACTCGACCGCATCAGTCCCATGGCCGTCCCGATCATGGTCCTCATTGGCCGCGAAAAGGTCGCCATGGGGACGGCCGATGACGAGCTGCTTCTGGAGGCGGAATCGCTTGCCGAGGAGGCAATGCGCCTCGGCTGATACATGTTTGTTAAGTTGAGAAGAAATGCCCGCTCCGATGAACCCGGACAGGAGCGTCGGCGTTCAGAAGGCAACGACCAGACGGGAGCCGCCATCATGACCAACGACACTTCATTCCAACCCGCAATCGATGAAGAGCCGCGCGTGCCCGGTGCCGAACGCGACATGGAAAACAAGCCGGAGTGGGAGCCGCGCTATCCCGGCTCGAACCGCCTTGAAGGCAAGCGCGCCATTGTCACCGGCGCGGACTCCGGCATCGGCCGCGCCGTCGCGGCGCTCTTCGCGCGGGAAGGCGCCGATGTCGCCATCGTCTATATCGCCGACGAAGAGGACGAGGACGCCGAAAAGACGAAGCGCATCGTCGAGGAGGAGGGCCGTCGCGCCGTTGTCTTGAAGGGCGATCTCGGAAAGGCCGAGTTCGCGAAGGACGTCGTCCGCCAGACCGTCGACTCGTTCGGCGGCCTCGATATCCTCGTCAACAATGCAGGCGAGCAGCATCCGGATAAGAAGGTCACGGACATCACCGAGGAACAGTTGCAGCGGACGTTCCAGACGAACATTTTCTCGATGTTCCACCTCGTCCAAGCGGCCCGCCCGCATCTGAAGGCCGGCTCGGCCATCGTGAACTGCACCAGCGTGACGATGTACAAGGGCGCGGCTATCCTCCTCGACTATTCGGCGACCAAGGGCGCCATCACGGCCTTCACCCGCAGCCTGTCGGAAAACCTAGTCGAGGACGGCATTCGGGTGAACGCCGTTGCGCCCGGCCCGATCTGGACGCCGCTCAATCCCTTTGGCGGTCAGCCGCCGGAAAACATCGACGATTTCGGCGAGGGGACGCCGATGGGCCGCCCCGGCCAACCTAACGAAGTCGCGCCGAGCTTCCTGTTCCTCGCCTGCGACGACTCCAGCTATATGAGCGGCCAGGTCCTGCACCCGAACGGCGGCATGATCGTTGGTAGTTGAGCTGGAATATTATATATTATAATCAGCAACATAAAGTCACTTCTGCGTAGGCAGGACTCCATCACTATACCATCGCATCAAGTGGAGAGGTTCAGAGATGGTTCCCAGCATTCGCTGGGATGACAACGGTTTGAACGGCTACCACAAACATCCCCCAAAAAAGGAAAACCAATGACCACGAACCATGGCAGCGCGCGTTACGACGGTCTCGGCAAGGACGGGAAGGGTCATGTCGCCACCAAATCCGGCGCGCTGAGCGCCCCCTATGGTTTCGGGACCCGCTTCGAGGACGAGGCGGGCACCAACCCTGAGGAACTGATCGCCGCCGCTCATGCCTCCTGTTTCACCATGGCGCTGTCCTTCAAGCTGGCCGAGGCGGGTCATGAGGGCGGCCATGTGCATACGGAAGCGGAAGTTACGCTCGAAAAGGACGGCGATGGCGGCTTTGTCGTGACGAAGAGCGCGCTGTCCTGCCAGGCGAAGGTCGAGGGTTTGGCCGACGCCGATTTTCAGAAGATCGCCGCCGATGCCAAGGCGAACTGTCCGATTTCGAAGCTTCTGACGGCGGATATCACGCTCGATGCGACGTTAAATGGCGAATAGCCCGATCGCGGCTTGACGAGAGGGAATCCTGCACCGCATAAGCGGTCGCATGGTTCCCCTTTCGTTCGCAGGTCAAGAGTTGGCGCCCTTGCGCGATGGGGCGCTGTGGTGGCCCGCGCGCCGCGCATTGCTGGTGGCCGACCTGCACCTCGAAAAAGCCAGCTGGTTCGCCGCGCGGGGACAGATGCTGCCCCCCTATGACAGCCTGAAAACGCTTGAGGACCTTGCCGATCTCGTCACCCGTATGGACCCACGCGAACTCTGGTGCCTGGGCGACAGCTTCCACGACCGGCACGGCTGCCAGCGCCTACCCGCCGATGCGCAGGCGCTCCTCGAAAGTCTGACCGCTGCGCTCGACTGGACCTGGATCACCGGCAATCACGATCCGGTCGATGGCGGCGAAGACGGCATGCTTTGCGGCGGCCGCGTCGTCGAGGAGGCGCTGGTCGACGGCCTCCTCCTCCGGCACGAGGCGGAGCCGGGCGAGACCCGCCCCGAACTCTCTGGCCATTTCCATCCGAAGTTGCGTCTGAAGCTACGGGGCAGGGGCGTCTCCCGTCGCTGTTACGTGGTCAGCGAGCGCAAGATCATACTCCCCGCGTTCGGCGCCCTGACCGGCGGTCTCGACGCGGGCGCCCCCCCGATCCTGAAGGCGATGGGCGGCCCGGCAAAAGCGATCGTCCCGGCGGCTGGACGCCTTCTCCGCTTCCCCTTGGCTGCCTGACGAGAACTCTGCTTATGGCCCTGCGCATCTTCCTTGGCTCACTTCTCGTCGTACTCGCAATTTACACGTTCGTCGTCGTGGGCGAACATGGCATGGGTCTCCTGCCTATTTTCTTCGGCGACATCGCCAGCCTGACATGGCCGGGCCAGTTCAATCTCGATTTCTTCATGATGCTTCTCATGTCCGGCCTCTGGACCGCCTGGCGCAGCCATTTCTCCAGTAAGGGCCTACTGCTTGCAGCGCTCGCGATTGGCTTCGGGGCTGGCTTCCTGAC
>JBAUIQ010000430.1:0-1512 GCA_049683075.1 Pacificimonas sp. | reverse complement strand
GTAAAACCCGCCTGAGCCAGGCCGATGACGTCCATATAGCCTTCGACAACGACAAGACGCCCGGACTTGCGTGCAGGCGGCGCGGCCCGGTTCAAATTGTAGAGGAGCCGACCCTTGTCGAATAGCGGGCCGTCGGGGGAGTTCAGATATTTCGGCTCGCCTGACCCGAGGATGCGACCGCCGAAACCGACGGTGCGGCCGCGCATATCGTGGATCGGGAAAATCAGTCGGTCGCGGAAGCGCTCATAGAGATCGCGCGCCGGGTCGTCCGGCTGGATGAGGAGCCCGGCGTCGACGAGCATCCGCGTGGGTGCGTCGATGCTCTTGCCGAGCGCGCCGCGGCTGTCCGGTGCGTAGCCGAGGGCAAAGGTTTCGACGGTTTCGGGCGTCAGGCCGCGTTTCCGGATATAGCTGCGCGCCTCGCCGCCGGAGAGGCCGTTCAGTTCCTTGCGGAAATAGTCCTCGCCGCCCTTGGCGACGTCATGAAGGCCGGCAGCGGCCTTGGCACGTTCGCGCGATTCCGGGCTCTCCTCAGGCATCGGGAGGCCGGCTTGATCGGCCAGCTGTTCGACGGCGCCGCGGAAGTCCTGCCCCTCCTGTTCCATCAGGAAGGTGATGACGTCACCATGCGCGCCGCAACCGAAGCAATGATAGAAGGCCTTATCGTCGTTGACGTAGAAGCTGGGCGTCTTCTCGTTGTGGAAGGGGCAGCAGGCCTTCTGCTCTCGCCCGGCGCGGATCAGCTTCACCTTGCGCCCGACGATGTCCGACACCGGCACGCGGGTGCGGAGTTCGTCGAGGAAGGCGGGGGGGATGGACATAAGGAGTTGTCGTTAGGCTGAGGTTTCGGACGCAAGCAAATCTGGCCGAGGGGGGCCTGTGGGTAAGTCAGGTTCAGCCCTTCGGCACAAGCTCCTGCTTCACCATCGCGCTGGCGGTCGACATGTCGATCTGTCCGGCGAACCGCTCCTTCAGCGCGGCCATGACCTTGCCCATGTCTTTCGGACCCTCCGCGCCGAGTTCATCGACGATCTTCCGGACCTCCGCTTGCGCCTCGGCGGGTGCCATCATCTGCGGCATGAATTCCTCGATGACGGTCAGTTCAGCGCGTTCCGCGTCGGCGAGTTCCTGACGGTCGCCCTGCTCATACATTGTGATCGATTCGCGGCGCTGCTTCGCCATCTTGGTAAGGACAGCGGCCGCAAGCTTGTCGTCGCCGTTGCCCGCGCCGACGCGGTCGTCGATCTCACGCTGCTTGATGGCGGCGATGATGGCGCGAGTCGCGGCGACGCGGTCTTTTTCACCGGCCTTCATGGCGGTGATCTGGGCGGCCTTTACCTGCTCGGCGATCATGGGTCGGTCTCCTGAATGATGAGGGACCGAGATAGGGGCGCAAAAGCCGATTTAACAGAATTGACGATTCCAAGGCCCCCGCGTAGCACGCCCGCTTAGCTTACATGACGAACCCCAGCCGAAGGAGCGCCCCCGAGCGTGACCGACCACTCGCACGCG
>JBAUIQ010000429.1:0-7554 GCA_049683075.1 Pacificimonas sp. | reverse complement strand
GCACTGGCCGAGCGCCTGCGGGTGGCTGTGCGCGCGGGCGACATCGCTGCGCGCCGTGCCGGGAAGGCCGAGGAGGCAGTGTTCGACGCGCACGAAATGCTCATGCGTGATGTGAAGGCCGCTCTCGGGCAGCAAGAAATGGATGTCGGCAACCCGGCCATGTAGGCTGTTCTCGACCGGAATGACCGCGAGTGCGGCTTCGCCCGATTGCACCGCCTCTATGGCGGCGGGAAAGGTCGGGCAGGGCAGCGGCAGGCGATCCGGCAGCAGCTCGCGCACGGCCTGGTGTGAATAGGCGCCGGGCGCGCCCTGGAATGCGGCGGTCCGCTGAGGGTCCTTTGCGGCGTCCGCACGCATTGTCTCGACGAGGCGGCGCGCTGGAAGTGGATAGTCATCGATCATGGTCCCCTCGCGCTTGCGCTGGGCTCGCGCGCGTCGTCAAGCCGCAGGACGAAACGCCCGGTTCGGGAACGCTTGGCAAGGCGGTGGGCGGACCTTATGTGCGACGGGATATTTTCAGATCGATGGACGCCGTGTATCTGGCGGCGAAAGGACTTTCTCTCCGTGGACAGCTTTGAGTGGAACAAAATCGCCGGCTGGCTTCTGGCGGCGATGATCGCGGTGCTCGGTCTCATCATCCTGACGGGCTACGCCTTTTCCGACGATCGTCCGGAGGAGATGGCCTACCTCCCCTGCGGTGAAGAGGGTTGCGTGACCGAAGTCGCGGGCGCCGAGGAGGAAGTCGACATGATGATGGAACTCGCCATGGCGATGCAGGACGCCGAGGTATCCAAGGGTGAGAATGTCTTCAAGAAATGCGCCACCTGTCACAACATCGCGCCGGGCGGTGCGAACAAGCAGGGTCCGAATCTCTACGCCATCATGGGTAAGGACATCGGCAGCGCCGCCGGTTTCGGCTATTCCGATGCGCTGGCCAGCGAGCCAGGCGAATGGACGTTCGAGAAGATGAACGAATATATCGCCAATCCGCGCGGCGCGATCCCGGGCAACATCATGGCGTTTGCGGGCATTTCGAAGGCCAGCGACCGTGCCGCGCTGTTCAAATATATGAACGAGCAGGGTTCCAACCTGCCGCTTCCCGAGGTGACGGCCGAAATGCTGGCGGGCGACGATCCCGAAGGCACGGGCGAGGATGCCGGGAAGGCCCCGGACACCGTGGAACCTGAGCTGGCAGACGCGCAAGAGGTCCCGAACTCCAACATTGGCGGCCCCGCTGCCCCCAATCAGGACGCCGACGAGTCGCCCACGGAGTAAGCTTGTCAGGTCGGTAGGGCCGCTCTTTTGACGGCGTGCAGATAGTGGTTCTCGCCTTCGTCCTCGAAGGTGTTGGCCAGATCGAAACCTGCGTCTGCAAGAAGCTCTTCGTAGCGGTCGGTGCCCAGCGAGCACGATGGCTGCGCGGTCACCGCGTCCATCCAGGAATATGGTTGAGCAGGCGCGGTAAAGAGAAGATGCCCGCGCGGCATGACCATCCTCCCCAGCGCGCGAAGCATCGGTAATTGCCTGGCCTCTGGAAACAGAAACAGGACACCGATTGCCAGCACGGCCTCGAACTGACGACCGAAGCCCGACGTGGTCTCGATCGTCTCGCACGCAACGGGCAAGCCGGGAAGCCGCCGCCGAAACTCGGCGACCAGACGCGGCGAGGCATCGATACCGTGCACGGCCAAGCCTATGTCCGAGAGTGCCGACGCAACCGGCCATCCCGATCCACAACCCGCATCGAGGATCGCGCTGCCGGACGGAAGGTTGCGACGGGCCCAGTCCGAGATGACCTCGGTGCCGACATCGGATCGGGCCGCTAAGTACGCGTCCGCGTTAAATTCATATCCTGCGGATGTGTCCGTCATCCTGCCATCGACTTAAAAGCGCAGCGGTTTCACACGCCTGACGCCGTCCAGTTCACGCATGGTGGCGAGAAGCTCGTTTGGCATCGGTTCGTCAAGGGCGACCAGCATCATCGCTTCGTTCGAACCGTGACGACGACCGAGGTTGAAGGTGCCGATATTGACGCCGCCATCGCCGAGGGCGGAGCCGACCGCCCCGATGAAGCCCGGCTTGTCTTCATTCTCGATGAACAGCATGGGGCCATCGAGTTCCGCCTCCATGCGGATGCCAAACAGCTCGACGAGGCGCGGGGCGTTGTCGCCGAAAAGCGTGCCGGCGATGGACCGGCTGGTGCCGTCGTCCGTCTCGACCGTGACGCGGAGCAGCGAGGCATAATCGCCCGCGCGCTCGTGCCGGGTCTCGGCGATCTCGATGTCGCGTTCGCGGGCGAGGAACGGGGCGTTGACCATATTGACCGAGCTGGTGATCGGTTTCAGAAGACCTTCGAGAACGGCGGAGACGATGGGTTTCAGGTTCAGCTCAGCCAGCGCGCCTTCGGCCTCGATGGTGACCTTGTCGACGCCCTCGCTGCCAAGCTGACCCGCGAGCGCGCCCAGCTGCGAAGCGAGGGTCATATAGGGCTTGAGGCGCGGCGCTTCCTCGGCGCTGACCGACGGTGTGTTGAGCGCATTCGTCACCGCGCCTGTCAGGAGATAATCGGACATCTGCTCGGCGACCTGGATCGCAACGTTGACCTGCGCCTCGTCGGTGGACGCCCCGAGGTGCGGTGTTGCGACGAGACCCGCCGTCCCGAAGAGCCCGTTCTCCTTGGCCGGCTCCTCGGCGAAGACGTCGAGCGCGGCGCCCGCGACGCGGCCATCTTCGAGCGCCGCCTTCAGCGCGTCCTCGTCGATCAGTCCGCCGCGCGCGCAATTCACGATGCGAACGCCCGGCTTCGCCTTCGCCAAGGCGTCGGCGGAGAGGATATTGCGCGTTTCGTCGGTCAGCGGTGTGTGCAGCGTGATGAAATCGGCGCGGGCCAAGAGCGTATCGAGGTCGACCTTCTCGACGCCGATGTCCATCGCCCGGTCCTCGGTCAGGAACGGGTCGTAGGCGATGACCTTCATCTTGAGGCCGAGCGCACGGTCCGCGACGATGGAGCCGATGTTACCCGCGCCAATGAGGCCGAGCGTCTTCCCCGTCATCTCGACGCCCATGAAGCGGTTCTTTTCCCATTTCCCCGCCTGGGTGGAGGCGTCGGCCTCGGGCAACTGACGGGCCAGCGCGAACATCAGCGCGATGGCGTGCTCTGCGGTGGTGATCGAATTGCCGAAGGGCGTGTTCATGACAACGATGCCGCGTGCGGATGCCGCATCCTTGTCGATATTGTCGGTGCCGATCCCGGCGCGGCCAATCACCTTCAAATTGGTCGCGGCGTCCATGATGGCAGCGTCGGGCTTGGTCGAGGACCGGACGGCGAGGCCGTCATAGTCGCCGATGATGGCGATCAGCTCGTCTTTGGTCAGGCCGGGTTTTTCGTCGACTTCGATCCCGCGCTCGCGGAAGATTTCGGCGGCTCGTGGGGACATCTTGTCGGAAATCAGGACTTTGGTCATTGAAGGTCTCCAGATGCAGCCAACCAAATTCCATCATCTCGAACGAAGTCGAGAGATGGTGAGATGTTGCTGCAGTAACTTTGGCGCGTCCCTCGACTTCGCTCGGGATGAAGTAAGTTGGTTTATTGCAGAGTGAGGACCGAGCCTCAGCCCTCGGCCTTGACCGTTTCATAGGCCCATTCGATCCACGGGAGGAGGCGTTTCAAATCCTCTTCCTCGACCGTGCCGCCGCACCAGATGCGGAGGGATGGCGGCGCGTCGCGGTAGCCGTTGAAGTCGTAGCCGATGCCGCGATCTTCCAGCATCTTGACGATGCGCTTGGGCACCGCGGCCTTCGCGTCGTCGTCGAGGTCGTCATACCAGTCGCCCTGGAACACCATGCAGACGCCGGTGTTCGTGCGCTGCGCGGGTTCTGCGACCATGTTCCGCATCCAGGGCGTTGCCTCGATCCAGTCATGTACAATCTTCGCGTTGGCATCGGCGCGGGCGAACATCGCCTGGCGTCCGCCAAGGCCCTGTGCCCATTCGAGCGCGGCGATATAATCTTCGGTGGCGAGCAGCGACGGCGTGTTGATCGTCGCCCCTTCGAAGATGGCGCGGTTGATCTTGCCGTTCTTCTTCATGCGAAACAGCTTCGGCAGCGGCCAGGCCGGGTCGTAGCTTTCGATGCGCTCCACGGCCTTCGGGCTGAGGATCAGCATGCCATGCTGCGCCTCCGACCCCATCACCTTCTGCCAGCTGTAGGTCGTGGCATCTAGTTTCGGCCAGTCCATCTCCTGCGCGAAAATCGCGGAGGTGGCGTCGTTGATCGCGAGTCCTTCGCGGCCCGGGGCGAGCCAGTCGGTATTGGCGATCTTCGCGCCCGACGTGGTGCCGTTCCACGTGAAGACGACGTCATTGTCTTGCGGCACCGACGAAAGGTCGGGGATTTCGCCATAGTCGGCGTCGAGGACGGTCAGATCGTCCAATTTCAGCTGCTTGACCGCATCCTGGATCCAGACATTGCCGAAGCTCTCCCACGCCGCGACGGTCGCCGGGCGCTGGCCGAGCATCGTCCACATCGCACATTCGAGCGCGCCGGTGTCGGAAGCGGGCATGATGCCGACGAGATAGTCGTCCGGGATGCCGAGCATCTCCTTCGACAGGTCGATGGCATATTTCAGGCGGGCCTTGCCGGTCGCGGAACGGTGCGAGCGGCCGAGGGCCTCGGTCTTGAGCTTGTCCGCCGACCAGCCGGGAAATTTCGCGGTCGGTCCGGACGAAAAAAAGGGGCGCTCCGGACGGAGCGTCGGTTCTGTACTCACAATATTCTCTCCTCACAGAGAGCGCGCGCCGCGTTGGGACGGCGTGGCCCGTCGCCCTCATCAATGCTGCGGTGCAGCATGTCAAATGGCGAATTTGCGGGCAGCGATGGGGTGACGGAGATTCTTCGGGGCGCTATCGCGGCGAACGATGCGGTTGCTGTTCTTATTCTCCATCGCCGTCAGTCTCGCCGCGTGCGGCGGTTCGCCTCGCGATACGGTTCGCGGACCGCAGCCGCTGCCGGTCTCAGAGGCGGCGGGCGCTTGTTATGCGCGTCTCGATGCGCTGCCGGGCGTCGACTATCGCCCGCTCGAAGCGCGGCGAACGCCCGAGGGCTGCGGGTTCGATGATGGCGTGCAGCTGCTCGATATCGGCGTTCCCGTCAGCGGCCTGACCGCGATATCCTGTCCGGCCGCCGAAGCGATGACGTTGTGGCTGCGGGAAAGCGTACAGCCCGCGGCCCGCGCCGAGTTTGGCAGCGATGTGGTGCGGGTGCAGAGCTTCGGTACCTATAACTGCCGCACGATCAACAACCGGCCCGGTGGTCGCCTGTCGGAACATGCGTTGGGCCGGGCGGTCGATATCGCCGCCTTCACGCTCGCCGACGGGCGGACGGTGCGGGTAGAGTCGGACTGGCGAGCGGGCGGAGACCGAGAGGCTTTTCTGCGCCGCGTGCATCGCGCCGCCTGCGACCGGTTCGCCAATGTCCTCGGCCCGGACGCCGATCGTTTTCATCAGGATCATTTTCATCTGGACGTCCGGGCCGGTCGCCGTCCCGGCTCCTTCTGCAGGTAATCACATATGACCGAGAAACTCCCCAATCGCATCTTTCCCACAAGCAAGGAGGATGCAGAGCGGGCCAAACACGGGCCGACCGACCATCCGGCCTACCGCCTCGCCTTTCTGGACGAGGATTTCCTGACGCGGGAAGAGCTGCGCCCCATTCGGCTGCAGCTGGAACTTTTGAAGCCCGAAGTCTTACAGGACGAGCATGGGATCGAGTCGACTTTTGTCATTTACGGCTCGGCCCGTATTCCAGAGCCCGCCGCCGCCGAAGCCATGATCGCGGCCGCCAAAGACGAAACCGCGCTGAAAAAGGCGAAGGCGCTGGCGAACAAGGCGAAATATTATGATGAGGCGCGAAAGCTGGCGCAGATCGTTTCCAGCCTGCCCCAGACCGAAGATGGAAAGCGCAACTTCGTCATCGTATCGGGTGGCGGACCGTCGATCATGGAAGCGGCCAATCGCGGTGCGCACGATGTCGGCAAGGAGTCGGTGGCGCTGAACATCGTCCTGCCGTTCGAGCAGGCGCCGAACGCCTATGTGACGCCGGAGCTGAGCTTCCTCTTCCACTATTTCGCGATCCGGAAGATGCACTTCCTGATCCGTTCCCGTGCTGTCGCGGCCTTCCCCGGCGGCTTCGGGACGCTCGACGAGCTGTTCGAGACGCTGACGCTGATCCAGACCGGCAAGGTCAAGCGGATGCCGGTGCTGCTCTATGGCCGGGAATTCTGGGACCGGATCGTTGATTTTGAGGCGCTGGCCGACGAGGGAACGATTTCACGGAGCGATCTTGACCTCTTCCACTATTGCGAGACGGCGGAAGAAGGCTGGAACCATGTCCGCGAATTTTACGGCATCGAGAACGGCGCGGCTGTCTAGACGTACGGGGGGCTAGTCCCGGACCCAGCGCGCGAAGATGGCGGTGGGGAGGAGGAGGCCGCGGGCCTGTTCCCGCACGGCCATCTCGCCCGCCTCCACGCGGCCAC
Organism: Pacificimonas sp.; assembly: GCA_049683075.1. Taxonomy (GTDB): domain Bacteria; phylum Pseudomonadota; class Alphaproteobacteria; order Sphingomonadales; family Sphingomonadaceae; genus Pacificimonas. The sequence goes on along the minus strand of JBAUIQ010000429.1, from coordinate 1,019 downwards.
CAAGATCGGTTGTCGCCTGCCGCATCAGCTCTTCGATCGCGAGGGCGGACATGCGGATCGCATAGGCGGTTAGGACCATATAGCGTGATTCTTGGTCGAGGAGCTGCGTCAGTGTCGAGAGCAGGGTCGGCAGCGTCTCGTTCAGTTCCCATCGCTCGCCCTTCGGGCCGCGGCCGAATTTCGGCGGGTCGAGGAGAATGCCGTCATAGCGGCGGCCGCGCCGGACCTCGCGCTCGGCATATTTGAGGGCGTCCTCGACCAGCCAGCGGATCTTCGCATCGCCCATGTTCGAGAGCGCCTGGTTCTCGCGCGCGGCGGCGACGGCCTTTTTCGAGGCATCGACATGGGTCACGCGCGCTTGCCTGTTCGCCAGCCGGAGGCTGCCGACGCCCGTATAGCCGAAGAGGTTCATGACCTCGTCGCCCTCCCGGGTGCGCTCGGTCATCCAGTCCCATTGCGGGGCCATGTCGGGGAAAAAGGCGAGGTGGCGGAACGGTGTGTTGGCGGCGTGGAAGCGGACACCGCCGAGTTCGAGCGGCCAGCTTTCCGGGACGTCTTCGGCAAGATGCCAGCGGCCGCCGCCATCGGCATCGGCGGCAGGCAGGAACTCGCCATGCGCTTCCCAGTCGCTAGTGGCAGGCGCCCACATCGCTTGCGCTTCGGGGCGGATGAAGCGGTAGGGGCCGTAGGATTCGAGCTTTCGTCCATGGCCGCTGTCGAGAAGCGTGTAGGCTTCCGAGGGTTCCGCGATCAGGGTTTGAAGTGTCACGCCGCCGCCTTCAGCGACGGCGCGCCAACCGTTGCGAGCGCGGACGGACCGCCGACGATGGCACGGCCTGCATCCCGCACCTGGTCAAGGGTGAGGGCGTCGATTTCTGCGACCACTTCGGAGGGTTCTACGGTGCGGCCGTGGACGAGGACCTGCCGCGCGACATAGCCCGCCTGCCCCTCGCAGCTTTCGAGCGCCATCAGGAGGCCCGATTTCGCCAGCGCGCGGGCGCGGTCGAGCTCGGCCTGGG
>JBAUIQ010000428.1:0-6509 GCA_049683075.1 Pacificimonas sp. | reverse complement strand
CTACTGCTTAACTTTACAAATTTACTGTAGATTACACCGTTCATTTACTATAGGCGTCACGATTTTCTTCTGCACACCTGAAGGCCTTATCGATAGCGGCCAACGCTTCGCTTGGTGCCGCAAGTTTGTGAACTTCCAGATAAACGCTGACCTGAGTCGCAAACCGGTCGACCGCATTGATGATATGATGTTGGTCCGCGATCGTGACGTCGTTCTCAAGAGTTCCGAGCAATACATCAGCCTAATTTGCAGGAGGTGCCCTCACGTCCATCCCCGCGCCCGAAGATGACACGTATTTGGCCGCGTCGCCGGGCCAAGCCGCTAGAAACGTCGCTTCACGATCCGGCGAGAGAGAAAGTGCCTCGATACGTGCCCGAACGAAGTCTGTCGCAAGTCCGCCGACATCGCCAAATTTGCTCGGTCCGATGGCATTGAACATCTCTGGGGAAGCTGATCCGGGTAAGCGCTCGATCATTACGTTCGGTCTCTAGTCTTTGAAATTTCTCCAGCTCTAACCCCAGTGACATCTTCGTGATATGTCGGCCTTCCCTGACACATTCGCCGGATAAAGGCGACGTGCGTCCCTAGAACTCGACTAGTCCTTTTTCCGCGTCTTGTGGGCCTTCAGAAACTGGCAAGTGTCAGCGATAAGCTCATTTTGCATCGCCACGACATCCTTTGGATCGGCAGCACGACCAGACATCACGCGCGCTTTAGCCCCAAGTTTCTGCGCGAAGGCGATGAACGCGCTGGCAACTTTGGGATCCGCGCCTTTCATCTGCTCCCTGGTCATTGGCGGACCTGCGGCGTTGCTTTACGATTTGGGCTTGCTGAAGGCGCGCTGCACTCGTTCCGCACCTGCAATATAAAATGTGACGCGCTTAATTATGAACCCAACGTCCTTCAGATTACTGCCCACATATGAACCGGGCTTACCTTGACGATTTGGTCGATGTCTGGATCGAGATCATTATCTCAGACAAGTTACCATGCGATGGGCGTTTACCTGATCTAGTAATCGTCTCTGGAGGTAGTCATCCTGGATTGAGGTCTTGCCCGCCGGCCGAATGCGACGACAATTGGATGTCGTTCGAGATCGCGGACGATTCCCCATATCACTGTCGACAACCCGACAAACTCCAAGCCTTCCTCGAAGATCGTTGAAAGGCCCTCGCTTGGTAAGAACCGATAGAGCACATCGTCGACGAGGACAGCGCCGACGAAAAATGTGGCAAGGCCGATGGCAATGCGCACAACGCGCGCCTTCATCTGGACCAACAGCCGCCAGCTGAACATGGCGAGCACGAGGCCGCCGATGGCGGCAACGGCGGCGACGACAAGCGCCGACGCGTGATTGCGGAGAGAGCCCGCCTCCAGAACTCCGGAAAGAAGATATCTCTCGACGATCATCCAGGCACGCTCATGCAGGCCGGCCAGCTCATCGAAACCGAGCAGCATGAAAACACCGGCCCAGAGCGCGGCCACAATGCGCATGTTTTGATCGACGAAACCCTGTGCGATCAGCCACGTTCCGAACCCGGCAAGAAACCATTTCGCGCCAGACCAGGCGGTGGGCAAAGACCATTCGTCTTTCAGGCTAAAGAGGCTTGTGATCGTAAATGACGTCAGGACCTCCATCGCAACGAGGCTTCCCAACAGAAACAGAATGACATCGAAAAACACCACTACCTTCAAACAGCGCAACCTGACCCTCGATTCACAATTGACAGCCGGTCGGACCTGCGGCTGCTAGCTTTTCTATCGCTATTTGAAAGGATTGTTCGAGACGTCAATCCGCAACGCGGATACGCGACTGCATGCTCGGCGCAACTAGTTCATTGTTGGAATTACGAACGCATTCTCATCGGCGCCCAGGGCGCCGTCGGGCCAACGCTGAGTGACCGTCTTGGTCTTGGTCCAGAAGCGAAGACCTTCCATCCCATATTGGTTATGATCGCCGAAGCCGGACCGCTTCCAGCCGCCGAAGCTGTGGTAGCTGACGGGAACGGGTATCGGGACGTTAATGCCGACCATACCGACCTCGACGCGCTGCGCGAATTCGCGGGCGGCGTGGCCGTTGCGCGTGAAGATCGCGACACCGTTGCCATATTGGTGCTTGGTCGGCAGCGCGACCGCCTCCTCGAACGTCGCGGCGCGCACGATCTGGAGGACCGGGCCGAAGATTTCTTCGCGGTAGCTTTCCATGTCCGGCGTCACACGGTCGAAGAGGCTAGGCCCCATGAAGAAACCTTCCTCATGGCCCTGCAGGCTAAAGCCGCGGCCATCGACGACGAGCTCCGCACCCTCATCCACACCCTTCTGTATCCAGCCCTCGACGCGCTGGCGATGCTCCGCCGTGACGACCGGGCCATATTGGGCGTCCGGGTCGGTCGAGACACCAACGCGCAAACTGGCAATCGCGGGGATGAGTTTTTCGCGCAATGTCTCCGCAGTCGCCTCACCGACAGGCACGACAACGGGCAGCGCCATGCAGCGTTCGCCCGCAGAACCATAGGCGGCGCCAATAAGGTCGTTTACGACCTGGTCCATGTCGGCGTCCGGCATGATGATGCCATGGTTTTTTGCACCGCCCATCGCCTGGACACGCTTCCCGGCGGCGACGCCGCGCTTGTAAACATAGTGCGCGATGTCCGAGGAGCCGACAAAGCTAACGGCTGAAATCGCTTCATGATCGAGGATCGCGTCGACCATTTCCTTATCACCGTGGACGACTTGCAGCAGACCCTCTGGAGCGCCCGCTTCTAAGAAGAGTTCGACGAGGCGTACGGGAACGCTCGGGTCGCGCTCCGACGGTTTCAGGATGAAGGCGTTGCCGCAGGCGACGGCCATCCCGAACATCCACATCGGGATCATGGCCGGGAAGTTGAACGGCGTGATACCCGCTCCGATGCCAAGAGGCTGTCGCATCGAATAGACATCGATGCCTGGCCCTGCGCCTTGGGTGTATTCGCCCTTCTGCGCGAGCGGGATGCCGCATGCGAACTCGATGACTTCGAGGCCGCGCTGCACGTCGCCCTTCGCGTCGTCGATGACCTTGCCATGTTCGGACGACAGGAGGTGCGCCAGCTCGTCCATGTTCTTCTCGATCAGCTCGCGATAGTGGAACATGACACGAGCGCGCTTCTGCGGGTTGGTCGCGGCCCAGGCGGGCTGCACGGCCTGCGCATTGGCGATGGCCTTGTCGAGTTCGACCTGCGTCCCGAGGACCACCTCGGCCTGTACCTCGCCCGTCGACGGGTTGAAGACTTGATGCCGCCGGTCACCGCCCGGGGCCGCGCCGCCGCCGATGATATGTTCGATTGTCCGCATGGTGCCGTGCTCCTCAGAAATTCTCGCTTTATGTCCCCAGTAACTGGCACGGCGATTTTTTAGGGCAACCCTAGCTAATGCTTTTCGCGGTCCGCGATTGCCTTTGCGATCGCGATGGTCGCCCGCGCGCTGTCCAGATGCAGACGTTCGGTCATGCGGCCTTCGACCTCGATGACCCCTTTCCCCGCATTTCCGGGCGCGTCGAACGCTTTCACAACCGCCTGCGCCATAGAAATATCGGCAGCGCTTGGCGCGAAAGCTCGGTTGGCCTTTGGGATTTGAGAGGGATGGATGAGGGTCTTTCCATCGAAACCGAAGGCTCGCCCTTCCAGGCACTCACGGTTGAAGCCGGCTTCATCTGAGAAGTCGTTGAACACGCCGTCAAGAGCATGAAGGCCGTGCGCCCGAGCCGCGAGCACGGTCGTCTGTAGGGCCGTCACGAGCGGCAGACGGTCACCGGCAATCACATAGCCGCATTCCTTGATGAGATCGTTCGTCCCGACAACCAACGCAGCCAGTTTCGTATAGGCAGCGGTCGTTGCGATCGCGTCTATCCGAAGGACGGCAGTTGCCGTTTCAACCATGATCCAAAGCTGGGTTTCCCTCGGAAGACGTGAAGAGACAGTGGCGATAACCTCGGGCGACGATACCTTCGGCACCAAGACGGCGTCGGGCGCCACCGCGCGCACCATCTCAAGATCGACATCGCCGCGTACGGACGACAGGTCGTTGATACGAACGACGGTCTCTCGGTCTCCATAGCCGCCGCTGGAAAGCGCATCACGGACGTTCTCACGGGCCTCTTCTTTGGCCTCTGGCGCGACCGCATCTTCCAGATCGAAGATCAGCGCATCGGCGGAAACTGTCTTTGCCTTCTGAATGGCTCGCGCATTCGCACCCGGCACATAAAGCACGGATCGGCGCGGACGGCTGAGAGCCTTTTCGGTCGTATTCATCTTCGTCTCCACCATCAAAAGCGAGGCTACAGCAGATTATGGCCGGTGGCCGGTCTGACCAATTCAATTCTCTTTGCAACAGGCAGTCCCAGTGCCGCCATCACCCGATTGCCGCTGGCGGCGGCGACATGATCGACATAACTGAAAAAGCCGTGCGGCGTTCGAAGGGCGAATGAGATTGAGTGATAGCAGGCAGGAGATCGTTGTCGGTGACATTGGCGGCACGCACGCCCGGTTCGCGGTGACCAGCTTGCACGACCGCCTGGCCCTTGATGCCAGCGAGATGGTCACGCTTCGAACCGCGGAGTACGAAAGTCTCACCGACGCCTGGCGCGCATTTCAAGTTATACGAGGAGGGCAATTGCCGAAGCATGCGTCCCTCGCAGTCGCGGCGCCACTCGATGGCGACCGGGTCGAGTTCACGAACAATTGCTGGTCATTCGACAGGCAGCAACTGGCTGACAGTCTCGACCTTGACGACCTGACCCTGCTGAACGATTTCGCCGCTGTCGCGCATGCGGTCGACGTCGCGACGGGCGAAGATCTTCTCCATCTCGCTGGGCCGACCGAGCCACTTCCGACCAATGGCGTCATCAGCGTCATTGGTCCTGGAACCGGGTTGGGCGTCGCCATGCTGATCCGCGATTTCGCCAAGTCGACGGTCCGCGCGACTGAGGGCGGTCATATCGGTTTCGCGCCAAGGACAACGGTTGATGAACGAATTCGCGCGCGGCTGAAAGACGACTATTCACGCGTTTCTGTCGAGCGCGTCGTCTCTGGCGCCGGACTTCGTGCGATTTGGGAGGCGATCGGTGACAGCGGCGAGGCTCTCCCGCCTACAGATATAGAACTCTGGACCGAGGCGCTCGATGGCCGAAGCGATGTTGCCGTAGATGCAGTTTCCGAGTTCTTACGCATTCTTGGTGATGTCAGCGGCGACATCGTTTTGGCACACGGTGCCGACGCGGTCGTCGTTGCTGGCGGGCTTGGCCTTCGCCTTCGCGATCATTTCGCAGCGTCCGCATTTGCGTCGCAATTTGTGTCGAAAGGTCGCTTTACCGATCACATGCGGTCGATCCCCGTCTACCTTCTTACACAAGCTGAGCCCGGTCTTGTCGGCGCGGCGCACGCCTTCGCCACAAACGCAGGATGACGGGGGCTAACGTCGAAAGTGTGGAGAGGATCGACCTCCGTCATATCCGGCGTGCCTTCGGGCATCGGCTCGCCATCAAGTTTCTGATGGCTCGGATGTTCATTCGCGAAAAACGACCCCTGCGAAGCCCGGTCCCCCTCATCTTTGTTTGCAAGGGCAATATATGCCGCAGCGTTTACGCTGAGGCATATGCAAGAAGCGTGGGCCTCGAGGCATCGTCCGCGGGGCTGGATGCCGCGCCGGGGCGGGGCGCGGACCCGACCGCCATCGCTATTGCCGCGCGGCGTGGGATCGACCTCAATGACCACCGAACTCGTCGTCTGAACGATCAAACCTCACACAGGCCGAGCTTATTCTTGGCGTTGGAGCCAAGCCTCGCCCGCCGCGCTGTCCAGCAGCTTTCGCCTGATGAAAACGTCGGCTGTCTGGGCTCGCTCGGGTCCGAGAAGGCGCCGTTGATCCCTGACCCATATGGACTTGGCGGCGAGGCCTTCCATCTCGCTTTCGATCTGATCGAACATCATGTCGATGCCTTAGTCGAGGACTGGGCCGCTAGCCGGTCACCTGGGTCATGATAGCCGCCAATCGCTCGATCTGAGCCTCATGGGTAAACTGGTCGTTGATGCGCCGACGCCCACTGGTGCCGAAATCCTTCCGTAAGGCAGCGTCCACGATCAATCGCGCCAATGCATCCGCCAGGCTGGCGACGTCGCCAGCAGGAACGACTAAGCCCGTGCGTCCGTCCTCGACCGCCTCTGGCAGCCCTCCACAATTACTAACGACCACCGGAAGGCCGCTGGCCTGCATTTCCAAGGGCGACAGCGGAAAGCTGTCCCACCCCGTTGTCGGCAGGCAGCCGATGTCGGCGCCCGCGACCAATTCTGCCACGTCCTTTCGGTAGCCAGCAAGCGTGTAGTGGCCGTCAATGGCTAAGAGTTCAGTTCTCAAATCGTCGCGATCCCCGGGCCGATCACCTAGAATCAGCAGATGAAAATCGCGACGACCGCGCGAAAGTAGGCTGGCGCAAGCCTGAAGCAAAACGTGAATACCCTTCCGGCGATGGGCATGAC
>JBAUIQ010000427.1:0-5397 GCA_049683075.1 Pacificimonas sp. | reverse complement strand
GGCATGACGTGGTCCACGCGCTTTCGCGTTCCGGCGCTGCTGTCGAGAACGCTGAGATGAGTACGATCGACATTCTCGACGAGGACAGTATTGCCGCGGCCGCCGACGGGGTCGGCGCGTGCGATGTGGTGATCGTCGCGACCGGCCTCCTACACGACGGCGAGTATGGACCTGAAAAGTCGATGCGCGCATTGGATCGCGACGACCTCGCACGCGCCTTTGCGCTGAACGCGATTGGTCCAGCTTTGGTGGCCAAGCATTTCCTGAAACGTCTGCCAAAGGAAGGGCGCTCAACGTTCGCAGCCCTTTCTGCACGCGTCGGCTCGATCAGCGATAATGGCCTCGGCGGCTGGTACGGCTACCGCGCGTCCAAGGCGGCGCTGAACCAGCTCATCCGTACGCTCGCCATCGAACTGGCGCGCCAGAAGCCCGAGGCCATCTGCGTCGGCCTCCATCCGGGCACAGTCGACACAGGGCTTTCGGAACCTTTCCAGTCGAATGTGCCAGAAGGAAAGCTGTTCACACCGGCTTATTCTGCCGAAAAGATGCTGTCCGTAGTGGACGGTCTGACGCCAAATGATACGGGAAAGCTGTTCGCATGGGATGGAGAAGAGATCGCGCCGTGAAAGTCGCCATCATCGGCGCGGGCTGTTCCGGGTTTTCAACCGCGAAGAAGTTACGTGATGCCGGCATCGACGTCACCGTTTTCGAAGCATCCGACCGGATCGGCGGCAACTGGGCCTACGGCAACCCGAACGGCAAGTCAGCTTGCTACCAATCGCTGCACATCGACACCTCCAAATACCGGTTGCAGTTCGAAGACTTTCCGGTTCCGGACGACTGGCCCGACTTCCCGCATCACAGCCTGATGGTTGACTATTTCGAGCGCTATGTCGACGAATTCGGCTTGCGCGACATCATCCGCTTCGAGACCCCGGTCGAGCGCGCCGAACGCATCGACAATGACCGCTGGCGGCTGTCTCTCCCGAACGGCGAAACAGAAGATTACGAGGTCCTGGTCGTAGCCAATGGCCATCATTGGTCGCCGAACACGCCGGACTGGCCGGGCCAATTCGATGGTTCGATCATTCACAGCCATCAATACCGCACGCCGTTCGAACCCATCGACATGATCGGCAAGCGAGTTGTGGTGGTCGGTCTTGGCAACAGCGCTGTCGACATCGCCAGCGAATTATCGCAGCGGCCGATGGCGGAAAAGCTGTTCGTCGCGGCGCGGCGCGGGGTCTGGGTGCTGCCGAAATATATCAACGGTCAGCCGGGCGACAAGACGCCGCTTCCGACATGGTTGCCCGGCAAGTTGAAACGCAAACTGGCTAAGGGCGCGGTGAAGAAGCTCGTGGGCGAGATGGAGAGCTATGGCCTGCCGAAACCAGACCACGAACCCCTTGAGGCCCATCCGACGGTTTCCTCGGAGTTTCTTCTTCGCTGCGGTTCAGGCGATATCGCCGTCAAACCGAACATTTCCGAACTGCGGGGAGATCATGTCCGCTTCGAAGACGGCAGCGAGGAGAAGGTCGACGCCATTGTTTGTGCGACCGGCTACAAAACCGACTTCCCGTTCTTGAGCCAGCATGACGCGCCCGTCGTCGATAATCATATCGGTCTTTTCACGCGCATGGTCCGGCCAGAACGACCGACGCTCTGGTTCATGGGCCTCGCCCAGCCGCTACCAACGCTCGTCAATCTCGCCGAACAGCAGGCGAAGCTGCTCGCCGCCTATCTGAATGGCGATTATGCTCTGCCGGATCCGGCGGCTATGACCGAAGCGATCGGGCGCGACGAACGGCGTCACATGGGTCATTATTATGCGTCGAAGCGGCACACGATGCAGCTTGATTTCGATCTGTATAAGAAAGACCTCGAAACGGAATTGAAGGCCGGGGCGAAGCGGGCGACCGCACTGCCGCAGGCCGCTTAAGGATCTAGGGAGAGAGAAAATGGACCTGTCATTCAGCCGCGAAGAAGAAGCGTTCCGCGAGGAAGTCCGGACGTTCATCGAAGAGAACTACCCGGAAGAGCTGCGTAATCTCGGCGATCGCGAAGAGCTCGACAGGGACGACATGCTCCGCTGGCATCAGATTCTCGGCGAGAAGGGTTGGTCGGTCCCGGCGTGGCCGAAGGAATATGGCGGCACGGGCTGGACCTCCACCGAGCGTTATATCTGGTCGGAGGAATCCGCCAAGGCGGAGACCATTCCGCCACTCCCGTTCGGCGTTTCGATGGTCGGCCCGGTGATCTACACCTTCGGCACCGAAGAGCAGAAGCAGAAATTCCTGCCGGGTATCGTCAAGGGGACGACCTGGTGGTGTCAAGGTTATTCCGAGCCGGGCGCAGGGTCCGACCTCGCCAGTCTCAAGACGAAGGCGGAGCGCGTCACCGAAGACGGCAAGGACTATTACATCGTCAACGGCCAGAAGACCTGGACGACGCTGGCGCAGCATGCCGACTGGGGCTTCTTCCTCGTTCGTACCGACCCGAATGCCGCCAAGCCACAGGAAGGCATCAGCTTCCTCCTGATCGATATGAAGACGCCGGGCATCACCGTTCGTCCGATCATCACACTGGGCGGCGAACACGAGGTGAACGAGGTCTGGCTAGACAATGTCAAGGTGCCGGTCGAGAACCGCATCTACGAAGAGAATAAGGGCTGGACGTGCGCCAAGTTCCTGCTGGCGCATGAGCGCTCCGGCATCGCAGGCGTCGCGCGGTCGAAGCGTGGCATCGAGAAGCTGAAGGACATGGCAACAACCGAGCTCGACGAGGGCCAGCCATTGCTTCAGAATCCCTTCTTCAAACGCAAGGTTGCCGAGCTCGAAATCGATCTCGCCGCGCTCGAATATACTGAGCTTCGGACGCTCGCCGGGGAAGCCGCAGGCAAGGGGCCGGGACCGGAATCCTCGCTCCTGAAGATCAAGGGCACAGAGATCCAGCAGCGCATTACCGAGCTCGTGCTTGAGGCGGCCGGCCATTACGGCGCGCCTTATTTCCGCGGCTATGGCGAGGGCGGCAATCAGTACGCCATCGGGCCAGACTATTCGCAGCGTGCGGCGCCGACCTATTTCAATGGCCGCAAAACCTCGATCTACGGCGGCTCGAACGAGATCCAGCGCGGTATCATCGCAAAGATGGTTCTCGGGCTTTAGCTCACCCGCTCGATAAGGGCGGCCATGCCGTCCCTCCTCCTTTTCCCGCTCATCATTGAGTGTTTGGGACCGGGGGCGGGACGGTATAGCTATGCGTGCTAAGCGAGTACGAAAAAGGGAAAACACATGAATTTCGACTATTCCGACACCCAGACCATGGTGCAGGACAGCCTCTCGCGCTTTCTTGCCGACCGTTACGACTTCGAGACGCGGCAGAAGATCAGCCGCTCGGACGCAGGCTGGTCGCAGGAAATGTGGACCGCCTTCGCAGAGGAGCTTGGCATCCTCGGCGCGCCATTCTCGGAAGAGGACGGGGGCCTTGGTGGCGGACCGGTCGAGAACATGTTGATCATGGAGGAAATGGGGAAGGCGTTGGTCGTCGAACCCTATTTGTCGACCGTCGTGATCGGTGGCGGTTTCGCCCGTGAGGCCGGCCGAAGCGATATCATTGAGGGGATCATTGGCGGCGAGGTTCGCGGCGCCTTCGCATGGGCCGAGCCCAAGGGGCGCTACAATCTCGATCATGTCGAGGTGACGGCAAAGGCGTCTGCCGATGGCTACACGATTTCGGGCCACAAGGCCGTCGTGCGCGATGCACCGTCGGCGACGCATTTGTTCGTCACGGCGCGCACGGGCGGCAACAAGGGTGATGCAAGGGGTGTCAGCGTCTTCGTAGTGCCTGCGGACGCCAAGGGTGTTTCCATGACCGACTATCCGCTGGTCGACGGTGGAATCGCCTCCGAGGTCACGTTCGAGAATGTGGCCGTCGGTAAGGATGCGTTGCTCGGCGGCGAGGGTGAAGGGTCACCGATGGTCCGGAAGATCGTCGACGAGGCGATAGCCGCGCTCTGCTCGGAGGGCATTGGCGTCATGGAGAAGCTGCACAAGCTGACCATGGAATATACGCAGGAGCGCAAACAATTCGGTGTGCCGATCTCAAAATTCCAGGTGCTCCAGCACCGGATGGTCGACATGTTCATGGAGCTTGAACAGTCGAAGTCGATGACGCTGATGGCGACGCTGAAGCTGCCCGACACGAAGGCGGCGTCGATGGCGAAGGCGAAAGTTGGCAAGGGCCTGACCTATTGCGGCCAGCAGGCCGTGCAGCTGTTCGGCGGCAATGGCATTTCCGAGGAATATGCCGTTGGCCACTATTTCAAGCGGGCGACGATCATCGAAAGCCAGTTCGGTTCAACAGATCACCACATCCAGCGTTACGAGCGGCTGACGCTGGACGACTAGATGCGACGGTACTGGAAGAACCAAAGCTCACGACCTTCGCGCTGAGCCTTTCGCGCATAGCGCGTGAGAGGCCAGCCGCCGGGCGCACGACGAAAGTCGTCTGCGCGCTCCGCCATCCAGTCGAAGTCATCGCGCGCCGCCATCTGCATCAACGCCCATCGGCAATAAATCGGATGGTCGGTCGCGAAGCGGAAGATGCCGCCCGACTTCAGCTTGGCTGAGATCAGATCAAGCGGGCCGGGGTTCATCATTCGCCGCTTCGAATGGCGTGCCTTCGGCCACGGGTCGGGGTGGAGGAGATAGACGAAGCTAAGGCAGCCGTCCGGGACACGAGCGAGCACGCTGAGCGCGTCGTCCATCCAAAGCCGGATGTTCGGGAGTCCTTCATCGCGTATTTGTTGGAGCGCCCCAACGACGCCATTCACAAATGGCTCCGCACCGACGAAGCCGTGGTCGGGTAAGAGATCCGCGCGATACGCCAGATGTTCGCCCGCACCGAAGCCGATCTCGAAATGCAGCGGGCGCCCACGGCCTGGAGCGTCGCCGAACAGCGTCTCGGACGATACCTCACCCTGGTCCGGCACAGCGATCGCCGGATATAGCTCGTCGAGCAGCGCCTGTTGCGTGGGCCGCAGCCGGTGCCCCTTTGTCCGACCATAGAGACGGTTGAGCGTCGTCGGGTCGCCCTCTTTGTAGGCGGTCATGAGATTCCTAGATGGCGGACTTCAACTGGTCGACGAGATCGGTGCGCTCCCAAGGGAAGAAGTCGCCTTCGGCCTGACGTCCGAAGTGACCGTAGGCGGCGGTCTTTTGATAGATCGGCTTGTTGAGGCCGAGATGCGTGCGAATACCGCGCGGGGTCAGTCGGACGAGTTCCGGCAGAATCGCTTCCAGCCGCATCGGATCGACATTTCCGCCCTCGTGCAGATCGACGTAGAGCGACAGCGGCTCAGCAACACCGATCGCGTAGCTAAGTTGGATGGTGCAACGG
>JBAUIQ010000426.1:0-7355 GCA_049683075.1 Pacificimonas sp. | reverse complement strand
CTCGAGGAGCTTCTGGTGCCGACGCTGCAGCGAACATTCGCGGGTGCCGAGATGCTGCACGGCACCCCGACCATCACCGACGATCTGCACTTCGATATGGCGGGCTCGGCTCAGGAAGCGCTCCGCGTAGAGCCTCCCATCGCCGAACGCCGCCTGGGCCTCCGCCGACGCGCGGGCAATGGCGTCGGGCAATTCCTCGATGGTCTGGACGATACGGACGCCGCGTCCGCCGCCGCCCGCGACCGCCTTCAGCATCATTGCCGTGCCGTCGGGTAAATCCGCGAATACCGTGGTGGCGTCATTGAGGTTCAGGGGGCCGTCGCCGAGCGAGAGTACCGGAATGCCGAGCGCGGCAGCCCTGGCCGACGCGCTTACCTTGTCGCCGAAGAGGGCAAGCGTCTCGGGCGTCGGGCCTACGAATGTCAGACCTGCCGCTTCGACGGCCCGAGCGAAGTCTGTGCGTTCGGACAGAAAGCCATAGCCGGGGTGGACAGCATCCGCGCCGGACGTGCGCGCCGCCTCAACAATGGCTTCTATATTCAGATAGGCAGCCGTCCCCGATCCGCGGAGATCGATGACTTCGTCCGCGTGAGCGGCGTGCGGCGCGTGCCGATCGTCGCTGCCGACCACCGCAACCGTTTCGATACCCATTTCAGTCGCCGTTCGCATCACACGGATGGCGATTTCGCCGCGGTTGGCGATCAGCAGTCGGCGCATGGCAAATTCTCCTGCGCGCCTCTCTGCGTCAGCGAAGGGCGAAGGGAAAGCCGGGCAAATGCGTCAGGCGGGCTCGGGGTCGATCAGGCGCTCGCCGACGACATTGATGTCATAGGCATCGAGGCCGACGATATTCTTGTGGCTGGTGGTGAGGAGCTCCATGTCGTGGACGCCGAGGTCGGCAAGGATCTGCGCACCGATGCCATAGTCGCGAAGGTTCGCATCGCCGCCGCGCCCGCCTGCCTTGATAGCCTCCGTAAGCGCGCCCGGTCCTGTCGGCATCAGGATGACGATGACCGCCGCCTCAGCCTCGGCCATTTGCTGCATCGAGCGTTGCAACAGCCGTTTGCGCGCGCTCGGTTCGCCAAGTGCATCGGCGAAAAGAGAGAGGCTGTGCATGCGAACGAGCGTCGGATGATCGGGGCCGATCTTGCCCTTCTTCAGGACCAGATGATGTGCGCCGTCGAGCTTGTTCTCGTAATCGAGGAGGCGCCAGTCGCCGCCATAGTCGGACGTAAAATCGGACTCTGCGACGCATTCGACGAGATGATCGTGGCGACGGCGAAATTCGATCAGGTCGCGGATGGTGCCGATCTTCAGGCCATGGTCGCGGGCGAACTCGATCAGGTCGTCGAGGCGCGCCATCTCCCCGTCTTCCTTCATGATCTCACAGATCACGCCTGAGGCATTCAGCCCAGCGAGCCTAGAGATATCGACCGCCGCTTCGGTGTGGCCCGCGCGGACGAGGACGCCGCCATCGCGGGCGATCAGCGGGAAGACATGGCCCGGTGTGACGATATCCTCGCGTGGGTTCGGGCTATTGACCGCGACAGAGATTGTGCGGGCGCGGTCGGCGGCGGAAATGCCTGTCGTCACGCCCTCACGCGCCTCGATCGATGTTGTGAACGCGGTCTCATGTTGTGTTTCGTTCGCGCGGGTCATCAGTTCCAGACCAAGCTCGTCGATCCGCTGTTTCGCTAGGGCCAGACAGATTAAGCCGCGCCCGTGCGTCGCCATGAAGTTGATCGCCTGCGGCGTCGCCATCTGCGCGGGAATGATGAGGTCGCCTTCATTTTCACGATCCTCGTCATCAACAAGAATGTACATGCGCCCGGCGCGGGCTTCTTCGACGATTTCCTCAATGGGCACGAGTGTGCGCTCGCCAGATTCGGCGGCGAGGAAGCGCTCGAGCTTCCGCATGGTTTCGGCCGTGGGGTTCCACGACGCGCCACCCATGTCGCGCAGCGTGTTGGCGTGGAGGCCGGCGGCGCGGGCAAGGCCCGACTTTGTCATGCGACCGGTGGCGACGAGGTCCTGAACCTCTTGCAGGAGCTTGCTGTTCATCAGCTGCGCTAATCACATTGAAATGTGATTAGCAATGTCGTTGTTGTCACATGATAACGTGGAGAGCATCGCGCCCTATCCGTTAAGGGTCGCTCCACTGCTAATGACATAGGGTCGCCGCGAATTTAGAACGGCCAAGCAATTCCTGCTGGTTCGCAACACACTCTTCCCTCAGAGACTGGGCCCATGACGACCCTCACTCATCTCGACCGCCTTGAGGCGGAGAGCATTCATATCATGCGCGAGGTCGCAGCGACCTGCGAGAAGCCCGTGATGCTATATTCCGTCGGCAAGGATTCGGCGGTGATGCTGCATCTAGCACTAAAGGCGTTTTACCCGTCGAAACCGCCGTTTCCGCTGATGCATGTCGATACCGGCTGGAAGTTCGGCGAGATGATCGAATATCGCGACGCGCTGGTGAAGCGGTTGGGCCTCGAGCTTATCGTTTGGCAGAACCAGCAAGGCCTCCGCGACGGCGTCGGCCCCTTCACCCATGGGTCCGCGGTTCACACCGATGTGATGAAAACACAGGCGTTGAAACAGGGCCTCGATCATCATGGCTTCGACGCAGCCTTCGGTGGTGCACGCCGCGATGAGGAGAAGAGCCGCGCCAAGGAACGGGTTTTCTCCTTCCGCTCGGCGAAGCATCGCTGGGACCCGAAGAACCAGCGGCCCGAGCTTTGGAACATCTACAATACGCAGGTGGGGAAGGGCGAATCGATGCGCGTTTTCCCGCAGTCGAATTGGACCGAGCTCGACATATGGCAGTATATCTACAAGGAAAACATACCTTTACCGTCTCTGTATCTCGCTGCGCCTCGCCCCGTCGTGGAGCGCGACGGCGTTCTCATCATGGTAGACGACGATCGTATGCCGCTGAACGATGGTGAAGTTCCGGAAGTGCGCATGGTCCGCTTCCGCACCCTTGGCTGTTATCCGTTGACTGGCGCCGTCGAGAGTGAGGCCACGACCCTTCCCGACGTCATCCAGGAAATGCTTTTGACCACCACCAGCGAGCGGCAGGGTCGTGTGATCGATTCCGACGCGGGCGCTTCAATGGAAGCCAAAAAGGCGGAGGGCTATTTCTGATGGCCGACCAGGACTCCAGCTATGCGCCCGATGCCCAGATCGAGGATGACATTCTCGGCTATCTCGAAACGCACGAGAATAAGGGGCTTCTTCGCTTCCTGACCTGCGGCAGTGTCGACGATGGCAAATCCACGCTGATCGGACGTCTGCTCTACGATACGAAGATGATCTACGAGGATCAGCTGGCGGCGGTCGAGCAGGACTCGAAGCGCGTGGGTACGACGGGCGATGCGCCCGATCTCGCGCTTCTGGTCGACGGCTTGGCCGCGGAGCGCGAACAAGGCATCACCATCGATGTCGCCTATCGCTTTTTCTCGACCGAGAAGCGGAAGTTTATCGTCGCGGATACACCGGGGCATGAGCAGTATACCCGCAACATGGCGACGGGCGCGTCGACAGCGGACGTCGCGGTCATCCTGATAGATGCGCGTTACGGCATCCAGACTCAGACCCGTCGTCACGCCTATATTGCGTCCCTCCTCGGCATCCGGCACGTCGCTGTCGCGGTCAACAAGATGGACCTCACCGACTGGTCCGAAGACCGACTGGACGAGATCGAGATCGGCTTTCGGAAGTTCGCCAGCGTCCTCGGCTTCGAGGACATCACGGTCATCCCGATGAGCGCGCTGACTGGCGAGAATGTCAGCGACCGGCACGAGGATCTCGGCTGGTACACGGGACCGACGTTGCTCGAGTATCTTGAGACTGTGGACGTCTCAGAGAAAGACGACGACGCGCCATTCCGCCTGCCGGTGCAGTGGGTGAACCGGCCCAATCTCGATTTTCGCGGCTTTTCCGGGACTGTCGCGTCTGGGCGCATCGCGCCCGGCGACGAAATCATCACCATTCCATCGGGTCGGCGCAGCCGTGTGAAGTCCATCGTCACGCATGACGGCGACCTTCCGGAGGCGGTCCGGCACCAAGCCATTACCTTAACGCTGGACGACGAGATCGATTCTAGTCGTGGCGACATCATCTGCGACAAGGATCATCCTGCCGAACAGTCGGACCAGTTCCAGGCCAAGCTCCTCTGGATGGCCGAGGACGCAATGCTGCCAGGGCGGCAGTACCGCATGAAGGCGAACAACCGCACTGTCGGCGCGTCGATTACCGACCTGAAGCACAAGGTCGACGTCAATGATTTCAGCCACGAGGCGGGAAAGACGCTGGAGCTGAATGAAGTCGGCGAGGTCAACCTCGCGCTCGCACAGCCAATTGCTTTCGACCCCTATGCGAAGAACCGGCGCACGGGCAGCTTCATTCTGATCGACCGGCAAACGAACGAGACGGTCGGTGCTGGAATGCTCGACTACTCGCTGCGCCGCGCCGCGAACGTCGTTTGGCAGGAACTGGATGTCGGCCGCAACGAACGCGCCGCGCAAAAGCATCAGCGGCCGGCCGTCCTGTGGTTCACTGGCCTTTCCGGTTCGGGCAAATCGACCATCGCCAATCTCGTCGAGAAGCGTCTCTATGACATGGGACGCCACACCTACATTCTCGACGGCGACAATGTGCGCCACGGGCTCAACAAGGATTTGGGCTTCACCGACGCCGACCGGGTTGAGAATATCCGCCGCGTCTCAGAAACCGCGAAACTGTTCGCGGACTCAGGTCTCATCACGCTGGTCAGCTTCATCTCGCCCTTCCGTTCGGAACGCCAGATCGCGCGCGGCATGATGGAGGATGGCGAGTTCGTCGAAATCCATGTCGACACGCCGCTCGAAGTGGCCGAGCAACGCGATGTGAAGGGCCTTTATGCGAAGGCGCGTGCCGGCGAGATCAAGAACTTCACGGGCATCGACAGCGCCTATGAAGAGCCGCTCGAACCCGAGATCGCCGTGAACACCGTCGAGACCTCCGCCGAAGAGGCCGCCGAGCGCATCGTCGGCTGGCTCGACCGGAACGGCTTCCTCGGCGCGGACTGAGCGGGATGGCCGACTTCGACGTCTTCAATGGCGACGCCGACGGGATCTGCGCGCTCGTGCAATTACGCTTGGCTGAGCCCCGTGACGCGACGCTCGTGACTGGCGTCAAACGCGACGTCGCTTTGTTGGATCGCGTGGATGCGAACGATGGCGACCGTGTGACCGTCCTCGACGTCTCCATGCGGAACAATCGACGGGCGCTGGACGGCGCGCTTGCCGCGGGCGCGACTGTTCTTTACGTCGACCACCACAATCCGGGCGAGATTCCGACGCATCCTAGCCTAACGACGATTATCGATACCGATGCCGCCCTGTGCACGTCGCTTCTGGTCGACCGGCATCTGAATAGCGTCCATCATCTGTGGGCAATTACGGCTGCGTTCGGCGACAGCCTCGCCGCCGTGGCGCGCGATCTTTCCATCGAAGCCGCGCTGTCGGCGGACGCAACCGCGCAGCTCGAGCGCCTCGGCACCCTCATCAACTATAATGGCTACGGCGAAACGGTCGCCGACCTGCATTTCGCGCCGGATGCCCTTTACCTGAACCTCGTTCGCCATCGTTCGCCGTTCGAGTTCATCGCGGACGGTGCCATCTATGCCGAATTGAATGAGGGGTACGAAGCGGACATGGCACTGGCGGAGGCGGCGAAAGTGGCCGATCGCTCGGCGGCGGGTGATATTCTGCTGCTGCCCGATGAGGCGGGTTCCCGCCGCGTCTCGGGCGTTTATGGCAATGCGATCAGCCAGGCCGCACCGGAGCGCGCCCATGCCGTCCTGACTGAGCGCGACGGCGGCTATCGCGTCAGTGTTCGTGCGCCCGTCGCACGGCGGTCCGGCGCGGACGATCTTTGCCTGCAATTCGCGACCGGCGGTGGTCGCGCCGGTGCGGCAGGAATCAACGACCTGCCGGAGGCCGATCTCGATCGCTTCATCGGCGCGTTCCGCGAGACGTTCACGCCGTAACCTTGACGCGACCGCTCCCAAACGCCTTCTGAGGGCTGCACGAAACAAGGAGAGCGAGATATGGCCGACGAATATACCCCGCCAAAGGTGTGGACCTGGGATCAGGACTCGGGCGGCCGCTTCGCCAACATCAACCGCCCCATTTCCGGCGCGACAAGCGAGAAAGATCTGCCCGTCGGCAAGCATCCGTTGCAGCTTTATTCGCTCGGCACGCCGAACGGCGTCAAGGTCACGGTCATGCTGGAGGAACTGCTCGCCAAGGGGCATTCGGGTGCGGAATATGACGCCTGGATGGTGAACATCGGCGAGGGTGAGCAGTTCACCAGCGGCTTCGTCGGCGCGAACCCTAATTCCAAGATCCCCGCCCTCATGGATCATAGCGCAGGCGACGAACCTCAGCGCGTCTTCGAGAGCGCGGCGATCCTCGTCTATCTCGCGGAGAAATTCGGTGAGTTCTTGCCCACCGATCCGAAAGCGCGCGCCGAAACTTGGTCCTGGCTGTTTTGGGTCCAGGGCAGCGCACCGTTCATGGGTGGTGGCTTCGGACACTTTTATGCCTATGCGCCGGGAAAATGGGAATATCCCATCAACCGGTACGCGATGGAGGTGAAGCGGCAGATGCATGTTCTCGACACGCATCTCGGCCAGCATGAATATGTGAACGGCGCGGATTACAGCATCGCCGATATGGGCATCTGGCCGTGGTATGGCGCGATGGCGATGGGCCATCTTTACGAAGCGGCCGAATTTCTCGCGGTGCACGAATATGAGAATGTCATCCGCTGGTCGAAACAGATCGCCGCGCGGCCCGCCGCCCAGCGCGGCCGCATGGTGAACCGTCCCTATGGCGACCCGTCGAGCCAACTCCTCGAACGCCACGACGCTAGCGATTTCGACACGAACACGCAGGACAAGGTGCTGGCACGCGAGGGGAAGGCGTAACGCGCTCTCCTTTTGCGAGGGTGACGGCCGGGCGGCAGGGCCGGTAGGCTGATGCCATGACCGGTCTTCGCCACTTCGCCGTCAACGCTCCTCACGCCGACATGATGGCCGCGCTTGACGAGGATGCCGGGCTTATCATCGATGCCGCCATTCCAGCCAATCTCACCGAGCGCGCGCGGGACGAGCTCCTCGCCCTGATGGGTGATAACACGCTGGGACAGGACGACTTCACAGGGTTCAAGACCCGCCGCGTCGGCGCGCTCATCGCCAGGTCCCCCGCGGCGCGAGAACTGGCGACGCATCCCGTCGTGCGGGCGCTGTCGTAAGACTTTCTCGCGCCCTTTTGCGATGCGGACCAGCTGCATTTGACGCAGGC
>JBAUIQ010000425.1:0-14095 GCA_049683075.1 Pacificimonas sp. | reverse complement strand
CGTCCGACCCGACGCCGATGGCCATGCTGCGCGCCGACTTTCCTTACGTATATCGCTGGCTGGAACATGTCGCGGATATGAGCGGCGTCGATGGCGAATGGAATTCGGGCGAATTGTCGGCGGGCGTCAGCGGTCTTCTGGACGTCATCGGCGCGGTTTACCTGCCCTTCCTCGCCGCCAACGCGCTCGCGATCGAAGAAGGTACGAACGAAGTGCGGTTCAGCGCCAAGGGGCACGACTATGTGCAAGCGCCATTCCGCTATCAGGCGAAATGCTTCGCACAGTTGCGCCAAGCCCATGCCGACTTGCCCACTGATGCAAAGGCGCGCATTGAACCGACGCTCGCGGCCAGCGGGTGTCTGCAATATCTGACGGGGGATACGAAATGACGAGAGCGCGCGGCCGCTTCACCCACTGGGTTTTCATCGCGGCCTGTACGGTCGCGCTCGTGATCGTGCTGGCCGGGCCGCTGGTACGCTTCGATCTCGTCGCATTCCGGACGATGTTTGGCATCCTGTCGAATGCGACCATCGCCGCGGGCGTGATCGCCCTCATAGCCCTCGTTGCAATCATCATCGATTGGCGCGCGAAGCGAGGCGTCTTGAAGGCATTGCTTGCATTCGCCATTGCTGGCGTGCCGTTCCTTTTCATGATGTCCCTGGCATCCGGTGCGCAGAGCGTACCCGCGATCCATGACATCACGACAGACACCGACGATCCGCCCGCCTTCGTCGCCGTCCTGCCGCTCCGCGCCGACGCGCCGAACCCGCCGGATTACGATCCAGAGGTCGGAGCGCAGCAGATCGACGGCTATCCCGATCTTCAATCGCTCAGCCTGCCTGTCGCCCCGCCCGAAGCCTTCGCCCGCGCCGAAGCCGCGCTCGACGCCGAGGGTCTAGAAATTATCGCGAGCGAGCCAGAGGAAGGCCGCCTTGAGGCAACGGCGACGACGGCCTGGTTCGGATTCAAGGACGATGTTGTGATACGGGTCCGAAGCGCGGGCGAAACGTCCTCCGTGGTCGACATTCGCTCGAAGTCACGCATGGGCATGAGCGACCTCGGCGCCAACGCCGCACGGATCGAGGCCCTTCTGGCGCGGATCGAGGGATGATCAACGACGTCACCACCGATCGGGACGATCCGCCGCGCTTCACGCTGACGTCGAACGGGCCTGCGGACTTCGATTCGGCGATTCTGCCGGAGCATGAGAAGAAGCATGGCGACGTCCAGCCGGTCGTCATCGACATGGCGCTCGACCTCGCCTTCGACCGCGCACTGAAGGCCGCCAAGGCAGAGGGTTGGCGCATCGTCGAAACAGCGCGCGGCCAAGGCGCGATCGAAGCGGTCGCCACGACGAAACTCCTCCGGTTCAAAGACGACATTGCCATTCGCCTGCGTCCAGAAGGCGGCGGGACCCGCATCGACGTCCGCTCCAAATCCCGCGTCGGCCGCGACGATTTCGGCGCGAACGCCAAGCGGATCAAGGCCTTCCTCGAAAGAGTGTCGGCCAGCTAGGATCTCACTCCGCTGCTTCGTCCAGCGCTTCTGGAGGCATATTATGGCCGAGGAGCTTCAGGACATCTGCCGCGGCATCTATGATGTTGGTGCCGGGGCCGTAGATACCCGCGACGCCCGCATCCCGCAGGAACTGGTAGTCCTTTTGGGGAATGACACCGCCCGCGATGACCTTCGCAGTCGACCCGGCGTTCTTCAACTCTCCGATCAGTTCCGGGATCAGCGTCTTGTGTCCCGCAGCGAGCGACGACGCGCCGACGACGTCGACCTCTTCGGCGACGGCCTGATTTGCGGCCTCGTCAGGCGTCTGGAATAGCGCGCCAGACACGATATCGAATCCGAGATCGCCAAAGGCAGAGGCAATCAGGTTCGCACCCCGATCATGGCCGTCCTGACCTAGCTTCGCGACCATCATCTTCGGCGGGCGGCCCTTGCGCGCCGTCACCGCTTCGACGCCATCGACGACGCGCTGCCAAGCATCGTCGCCGTCATAGGCCGCGCCATAAACGCCCTTCACCGGGGTCGGCACCGTGTCGTGGCGGCCAAAGACCGCCTCCATGGCATCCGAGATTTCGCCGAGCGTCGCGCGGGCTCGGGCCGCATTGACAGCGAGCGCGAGGAGATTGGCATTACCCTTCGCCCCTGCGGTCAACGCCTGCAGCGCGGCACGACAGGCCGCCTCGTCGCGCAATGATTTTACCTGCTCGATACGGGTAATCTGGTCAGCGCGAACGCGGACATTGTCGACCTCCAGCGTTTCGATCTCATCTTCTTCGGCGAGCCGGTATTTATTGACGCCGACGACGACATCCTCGCCCCGGTCAAGCCGCGCCGCCTTTGCCGCCGCCGCTTCCTCGATCCGCGATTTCGGAATGCCCTTGGCAACCGCGTCCGTCATGCCGCCCGCCGCCTCGGCTTCGTCGATCAGCTTGGAAGCCTCATCGTAAAGTGCCTGCGTCAGGCTCTCGATATAATAGCTGCCGCCCAAGGGGTCGGCGACGTTCGTGATGCCGGTCTCTTCCTGCAAGATCAGCTGCGTATTGCGCGCGATGCGGGCAGAGAAATCGGTCGGCAGCGCGATGGCCTCGTCAAAGGCGTTGGTGTGGAGCGACTGCGTCCCACCAAGTGTTGCCGCCATCGCCTCCACCGCCGTCCGGACGATGTTGTTATAGGGGTCCTGCTCCGTCAGCGACGCACCCGACGTCTGGCAATGCGTGCGGAGGAGCTTTGACTTCTCCGCCTCAGCACCCAGCGCGGTCATCTTGTCGTACCAGAGCTTGCGCGCCGCGCGCAGCTTCGCGATTTCCATGAAGAAGTTCATGCCGATGGCGAAAAAGAAGCTGAGCCGGGGCGCGAAGGCGTCGATATCGAGCCCTGCGCCTTGCGCCGCGCGGACATATTCCATGCCGTCGGCGATGGTATAGGCGAGTTCCTGGACCTGCGTCGCGCCCGCCTCCTGCATGTGATAGCCGGAAATGGAGATCGAATTGAAGCGCGGCATGTTTTCAGAGGTGTAGCCGATGATGTCGGAGACGATCCGCATGGAGGGTGCGGGCGGATAGATGTAGGTGTTCCGGACCATGAACTCCTTCAGGATGTCGTTCTGGATGGTACCGGCGAGCTTCTCCGGTCCGACGCCCTGTTCCTCGGCGGCGACGATGTAGAAGGCGAGGATTGGAATGACCGCGCCATTCATCGTCATGGAAACGGACATCGTGTCGAGCGGGATCTGGTCGAACAAGATCTTCATATCCTCGACCGTGTCGATGGCGACGCCCGCCTTCCCGACATCGCCAGCAACACGCGAATGATCGCTATCATAGCCGCGATGCGTTGCCAGATCGAAAGCAACGGACAGGCCCTTCTGCCCTGCTGCAAGGTTACGGCGATAAAAGGCGTTCGATTCTTCGGCAGTCGAAAATCCCGCATATTGCCGGATGGTCCAGGGCCGCCCGGCGTACATGGAGGCATATGGACCGCGCGTATAGGGCGGGAACCCGGGCAGGCCGGGGGCCAGCCCCTCGGCGTCTGCGGCAGCATACACAGGCTGGATCGCGATACCCTCGGGCGTCTCCCACGTCAGGTCCTTGCCGCGAACCTCCTTGTCCGCCTTCGCCTGCCAGTCGTCTTTGGTCGCCATCGCCATGTCCGCCTTCATCATCTTGCCAAAGACGGGATAAAGCACCGCACGACGAGATGTGCCAGCCTTGGGACGGACACCCCCACAAATTCGGTCGTCTAGTCGGTTTCATGTCATTAAGATGACGCAATGTTTCCAGCCGCTTTGGCGGTCCCTGTTCCGATTGTTTTACCATCCTCGCACTTGATCTTCTCCCCGCGCTGTTTGTTTCGGCCGCCATGATGCAGGCCGGACCGGTGACGCAGACGGAGGAGCCGATCGTAACCGACGAGCGCTTCGCCAAGGAACTGCCAAGCCTCGATGACGACGTTTCGCCCGATGCCATGCCACCGCGCAATACGGCCGACGATGCGGACATCCCCGGTGATATCGAGGCGTTGCCGTCACTCCAAGACGGGCCGGACGCCGAAACGATCGCCGATGCGCCCGTCGATGACCCGGCGCTTGCCGAGCCGCTGGCACCGCTTGAAAGCTTCGACGTCTCCACCATCGATCCGCCGACTGAAGAAGAGGCGGAGCCTGCCGAGACCATTCGTTATTATGTCGACATCGAAGGGCTGGACGAAATCGGCCTGGAAGGGCGCTTCCGCGACGTCAGCGCCCTTGCCGCGGGCGACAATGAAGCCGCGAACGCCGCCATGCTGTCCGCGCGGACGCAGGACGACGCCGAAGTCGCGCTGCGCCTTTTGCGCTCGCAAGGTTATTTCGACGCCAGCGCGAACAGCGAGATCATTTTGCCAGCCGAGGCGGACGGACGGTACCGAGTCGAGCTGATTGTCTCTCCCGGCGAACAATATGACTTTTCATCCGTCACGATCGAGGGCGAGGACAAGGCCATCCCGCAGCGTCTCGTCAGCGACAATATCGCCGTTGACGTCGGCGATCCGATCGTCGCCGACGAGGTGCTGGCGGCAGAGGCGAGCGTCAGCCTGATCTTTCCTTTCAACGGCTATCCGTTCGCCGAGGTCGGCGAGCGCGACATCCTTCTCGACGGCGAAACGAAAACCGGAGACTACACGCTTCCGGTCGATCTCGGCCCGCGCGCGCGTTTCGGCGGCGTCCGATCGGAGGGCGATGCCACCTTCAGCCCCGAACATATCGAAGTGCTGCAGCGCTTCGAACGCGGCGATGTCTATGACATCCGGTTGCAGGACGACCTGCGTGAGGCAATGATTGCCACAAGCCTCTTCAATTCGGTCAGTATCGAACCCGTCCGCACCGGCGTCGATGCCGCTGACATCGGCGACAGCGAGACGGAATATGTCGACCTCGTCGTGACCCAAACCGAGGGGCCGCCCCGATCGCTGCAAGGCGAAGTCGGCTTTTCGACTGGACGCGGCTTCCTCCTCTCCGGTCGTTGGGTCCATCGCAACCTCTTCCCGCCCGAAGGCGCACTGGAGGCCAATGCCGCGCTCGGCACGCAGGAACAGGGCGTCGGTGTCCTTTTCCGGCGGTCGAACGCGGGCCAACGCGACCGCAGCCTGATCCTCGGCGCTGACGCGCGGCGACAGCGTTTCGAGGCCTATGATGCGGAAACCCTGTCGATCATCGGTCGCATCAGTCGCGATTCGACGCCCATCTGGCAAAAGCGTTGGACCTATGCCTTCGGATTCGAATTGATCGGCTCTCGAGAGGAGCGCTTCGACGAGGGTGTGGGCGATAGCGATCGCGACACCTTCCTCATCGCGGCCCTTCCCGCCCAAGTCGGTTTCGACAGTTCCGACAGTTTGCTCGATCCTACCGAAGGCTTTCGCGCGACCGTGCGCATCAGTCCGGAAGCATCTCTGCAAGGCGGCGGTGTCGACCCCTATGTCCGCAGTCTTGGCGACCTCTCTGGCTATGTGCCCTTCGGTGACTCTTTCGTCCTCGCGGGCCGGGTCCGCGCAGGCACGATCAGCGGCATCGACCGCGAAGACCTTGCGCCCTCCCGGCGCTATTATGCGGGCGGCGGCGGCTCGGTCCGCGGCTATGGCTTTCAGGAGATCGGCCCGCGCGAAGAGGTCGTGACGCTGCCCTCACAGGAAGAAATCGACGATGCCATTGCGGACGGTGACGATCCGCCAGAGGCCGACATCGATTTCCAGCCGCTCGGTGGACGCAGCGTCGTCGAGGGCGCGGTGGAGGCACGCTACCGCTTCGGCAATTTCGGCGCAGTCGCCTTTGTCGACGCAGGCCAAGTCTATGAAAGCCAGGTTCCGGGTCTCTCCGACATTCGTTACGGCGTCGGCATCGGCGCGCGCTACTATACCAATTTCGGGCCCTTCCGCGCCGACTTCGCCATCCCGATCAATCGGCGACCCGGCGAGTCGCGCTTCGGCGTCTATATCTCCATCGGGCAGGCCTTCTGATGGCTGAAACCGAAACCGAGATCGACGACCTTGACCGCGACGACGAAGAGGCGCGTGGAGGCTCGTCGACGATCCTGAAGTGGCTGGCGATCGTTGTTGGCGGTCTCGTGCTGCTTATCGCACTCGCGGCCTTCGTCATCGATACCGGCCCCGGGCGGCGCTTCGTTGTCGGGCAGCTAAATGGTCTCGAGCTCGAAAACGGCCTCGACATCGACATCGGCGCCATCGACGGCTCGCTATATGGCGAGATGGTCGTCCGGGACATTGCCCTGGCCGATCCGGAGGGCGTGTTCTTCACCTCACCCGAAGTGGCAGTCGACTGGCATCCTTTCGCCTTCGTCACTACGAATACGCTCGACATCGACGACCTGTCAGTCCCTGCGGCCACGCTCATCCGCCTGCCCGCTCTCAACGAAACGCCGCAGGAACCGGACGCGCCGCTGCTACCCGAATTCGATATCGACATCGACAGGTTCGAGATTGGCAGACTCGATCTTGGTGAGGCGATCACGGGCCAGCGTCATGCCCTCGGCGGCGAGGGCGCGGTCGAGATTACATCGGGCCGGGCCGTGGTCGATGCCGACCTGCGCGCGCTCTCGGGCGACGGCCTTGCCGGTGGCGACAGGCTTCGACTGGCGCTTGATGCCGTCCCGGACGACGATCGACTCAACGTCGATCTGGACATCGCTGCGCCCGCAGACGGACTGGTCGCGAGTTTCACCGGCATAACCGAACCGTTGACCGCCACTTTGAGCGGCGACGGCTCATGGGCGGACTGGTCCGGGGGGCTGCAGGCGGCAAGCGGCAACGAGACCCTCGCATCGCTCGATCTCTCTGCCGCCAATGGGCGCTTCACAGTTCGCGGGCCCCTTCGCTTGTCTCCGATCTTCGAAGGCGCGCCCGCTCGGTTGACAGCCCCTCAGCTCGACGTCGATCTCGTCGCGGACGTCGCCAACAGCATCGCCGATATCGACCTGTCGCTCGGCTCATCCGCGCTGGCCGCCACTGCCGAGGGGCGGATCGATTTCGGACGCACTGCATTTGATGCCATGCGTGTCGAGGCTCAGCTTCTTGAGCCGGGCAGCATGGCAGACGGCGTCACCGGGCGCGCCGTTCGCCTGGTCGCGACCATGGATGGCGGTACGGCGAACTTTACCGCCGACTATGGCCTCCGCGCCGAAGCGCTCGGTGTCGGCGATATTCAGATGCAGGACCTTGCCGTCGATGGCGAGGCGGCGATGACCGACGGTGCGCTCACCTTGCCCATCCAGTTGTCCGCCGACCGCGTATCCGGACTGAACGACATCGTTGGCGGCCTGCTCACGAATATTGGCGTGAACGGAACGTTCCTCTACGCCGACGGACGGCTGGCCACCGACGATCTGACCATCGACTCCGATCGTATTGACGGCACACTGGTCTTGGTCGCGGATCTCACCGAAAGCGAATATACGGGCGGCTTCCAAGGCGAAGTTAATCGCTTCGACATTCCGGGCGTAGGCCTTGCCAACATCACGGCCGGCATCGAACTCGTGACCGCTCCCGATGGCGGTTTTGGTGTCCGTGGGCCGGTACGGCTTCGGACAACCCGCATCGACAGCGACATCATTCGCGAATTTATTGGTGGCCAGGCGACCGTCACCGGCCAGCTGGTGTCACCAGGCGACGGTGCCTACGGTATCGATAATCTGCGTGTGACGGGTCCGGGACTGAGGGCCTCTGGCGAAGGCCGCTACACAGCCGATGGTCGCCTACAGCTGGCAATGTCCGGAGCGAGCGAAGTCCAAGGGCCGTTCGCGGTTCGTGTCGATGGACCCGCCGATGCGCTCGTCATCCGCGTCAAGGCGCAGCGACCCACACTCGGCCTGGAATTTTCCGACGTCGATGCCGTCATTCGCGGAACGGACGCAGGCTATACCGTCGATGCAACTGGCGGCACGCCCTATGGTTCGGCGAGCGCCGACCTCCTGATAATCCCCGGTAAACCCTTGCGCGTGGATGTGCGGCGAGGCGAAGTCGCGGGCGTCGTCGCGCGCGGCCAGCTTAGGCAACTGCCCGCCGGACCTTTTGCAGGCGATCTGGCGCTGTCGGGCGGCGGTGTCGACGGAACGCTCAACCTGTCGGGCGAAGGGGAACTTCAGGCAGGTCGGATCAACGCCGCAGTCCGCAATTTCCAGTCCACCGGAACCGTCGACCTCGCGATCGCGCGTGCCGATCTCGACATGGGCTTCGTGCTTGCCGAGGCGGGCCCGCGTGTCGAGGGCGACGCCCAAGTGCGCAACCTTCGCTACGGTGCCTTCCGCGTCGCTCGCGCCCGCGCAGAGATCGACAGCCCGGATGGTGAGACCGGCACGGCAAAGATCTTCGCCACTGGCCGCGCACCCACGCCCTATGAGGTCGCGATCAATGCCCGTCTCGGCACCGACAGCGCCGTCGCTGCCGTCCGCGGCGAGATTGCGCGCCAGGCGTTCCGCACCGTCGATCCGGCCCGTGTCGCGATTGAAGATGGCGAGTATCGCCTTGCCCCCGTCACACTACGCCTGCCGCAGGGTGACCTCCGCGTCGCCGGCACTTATGGCACTGGCCTGACCTTTCAGACACGCTTCGACGATTTCAATCTCGCCATCCTAAATGCCTACGCCCCCGCCGCGGGTTTCAGCGGGCAGGCCTCGGGCAGCGTCGACTGGGCCCAGGACACACTCGAAAGCTTCCCCGAAGCCGACCTTCGCCTAACCCTCGACAATTTCACGCGGTCGGGCGCCGTCGCGATTTCGCAGCCCGTCGATATCGAGTTGGCCGCTCGACTGGACGCGGACGGCGGTAACGCGACAGGCGTCATGCGCGAGCGCGGACGGCAAGTCGGACGCATGAAGATCGCCCTGTCGCCGCTCAGCCCGCGCGCAGGACCTTGGCTGGAACGGCTGCTCGAATCGCCGCTCGATGGCGGCCTTCGCTACAACGGCCCTGCCAGCGCGCTCTTCAGTTTCGCCGGGCTGGAAGGCCAAAGCCTGAATGGCGCCCTCGCCGTTGCCGCGGACGTCGACGGCCTTGTCGACGCGCCCACCTTCGACGGCGTCGTACGGGCCAATGACCTGACATATGAGAACGAGATTTACGGCACGCGGATCGAGGCGATCGAACTGGCGGCGAACTTCACCCGGGACAGTCTCATCGTGGATCGCTTTCAGGGACAAGCGGGAAGCGGCACCGTCGGCGCGACGGGAAGCGTCAATCTGTCGGCCGATGACGGCTACCCGATCGATATCGACGTCACCCTTGATCGAGCTGAACTCGCGAACCTCAACGACCTTTCGGCCGAAGTGTCGGGAAATATCGCAGTGGATAATGGCCCGAACCGCGCCGCGACCATCACAGGCGAACTGAACATCCCTGAGGCGCGCTATCGCATCGCGCGTTCGGGCGATATCGAGATCGTCGAACTGGACGGCGTCCGCCGTCGGCCCGTGCCGTTACGGGATCCGGAGGACGTGATCGAGGGCGAGGAGGCGACAGGGGAACTGCCGACCGAATGGCAGCTAGACATCGACATCGTCGCCAATAACCAGATCTTCGTTCAGGGCATGGGCCTCGATTCCGAATGGGAGATGGCGTTGAACGTCGGTGGGACTTCCGCCGACTATCGCGTCACCGGTAATGTAGAGTTGATCCGCGGTACGTTCAGCTTTGCCAATACCGGGTTCGAACTCGATCGCGGCCTCGTCGAGTTCACTGGCGAGGGAGAGCTCAACCCGCGCCTCGACATCGTCGCGATTGCGGACGTCAATGGGGTGACAGCTAACATCAACATCGGCGGGCGCGCTTTCGACCCCGATATTTCCTTTTCCTCGACCCCCGCACGGCCCGAGGAAGAAATTCTCTCTCTTATACTCTTCGGCGGACCGCCATCCGAGCTCGGCGCCATCGAAGCGGTCCAGCTCGCCGCCGCGCTTAACGGCCTTCGCGGGTCGGGCGGCGGTTTCAATCCGGTAAATTCGCTGCAGTCCGCGACGGGCTTCGACCGTCTGAAGATCGAAGGTGCAGACGAAGCCACCGGGCGTGGCACGGCGCTGGCCGTCGGCGAATATCTGGCGGACGATGTCTATATCGAGATCGTTACCGACACTCGCGGATTCACAGCGACCCAGATCGAGATTGCCCTGACCCGCGCGCTCAGCCTTTTGTCGAGCGTGTCGAACTTCGGCGGCCAGAGCGCCAATGTCCGCTACTCGAAGGACTATTGAGGAGCGAACGTCAGTCCTGCGGTTTTAGCCCGTCCTTCAACAAGGCAAATGCCCTGTCGGCGACATCGTCGGGATCGCGGCCCTCCGTCCAGACGCCGTAGCGAAGACCAAGGAAGACATTCATACCGACGATGGCCCAGGCGTGGACCTCGTCTACATCGGCACGGACCTCGCCACGCTCGGCGGCGGCGGTCAGGCTGGCCAGGTAGCCGTCAACGGTCGACACATAATGCTCGCGATAGCTATCGGGCGCGACAAACTCGGCCTCGTCGATGATTCGATAAAGTAGCTGGTGATCGCGAACGAAACGGATGAAAGTCTCAAGGCCTTCCCGCTCGCCCGATAGCCGATCCGGCGCGGCAAGGATGTTGGGACCGACAGCCCGCCGCACCTCGGCCGACATGTCCCTGACAAGCGCGCGGAAAATCTCGTCCTTGGAATCGAAATAGGTATAAAAAGAGCCGAGTGCCGTCCCCGCGCGCCGCGTAATTCCGCTTATCGAACTTGCCGGGAAGCCGTTCTCTGCGAATTCATGCGCGGCGGCGTCGAGCAGAGCGCGACGTGTTTTCTCGCCGCGTTTGGTACGCGGGCGCTTCCCTACCGCCGTGCTCTCGTCAGCCATGATCTCGGTACCTCCCCGTCCAACCTGCGCTCGACGATATACAAGTTGAAAGATGGTTCAACTTTCAATATCGGCGAGAAAAAGAAGATTTGGGGAGGTCGATCATGAACCGTTTTAAACTTCGCGGCGCGCTTGTTGCGGGAACCGCTCTCACGGCCCTTGGCATTACGTTGCCCGTCAATGCGCAGGACAGCGTTCAGGAGACGGTGGCCGACTCTCAGGCTCTTGATGCCGACGAGGATGTCATCATCGTGACCGCCCGGCGCCGCGACGAACGGCTGATCGATGTGCCGATTGCCATCACCTCAATTTCAGGCGCGGAACTCGAAAGCCGCGGCGTTCTTGAATTGACCGAGATCGCGCAGACCGTCCCGAACGTGACGCTCGAAGTCTCGCGCGGCACCAACACGACGTTGACCGCCTTCATCCGCGGCGTCGGCCAGCAGGATCCGGTTGCGGGATTCGAACAGGGCGTCGGCGTCTATATCGACGATGTCTATCTCAACCGACCGCAGGCCGCGGTTCTCGATATCTACGACGTCGAGCGAATCGAGGTGCTTCGCGGGCCGCAGGGCACGCTTTACGGGCGCAACACCATTGGCGGCGCGATTAAATACGTCACCGGGCGGCTGCCGAACGAGTTCGAAACCAAGGTGCGCGCGACCTATGGCAGTTACGACCAGGCCGAAGCTGTAGTTTCGGTCAGCGCGCCGATCGTCGACGGTCTCAAGATCGGCGCATCGGCGGCGCGGCTGTCGCGGGGCGGCTTTGGCGACAACCTCGTTCAGGACGGCGTCGAAAACTACAACAAGGATGTCTGGGGCGCGCGCCTGACTGTCGAGGCCGAACCGACCGAGGCGCTCTTCGTCCGGCTGTCGGGCGACTATATCAAGGACGAGAGCGATCCGCGTCAGGGCACGCGCCTCATTCCCGGCATCGTGTCCGGCGCGCCCGTTCTGGACGATGTCTTCGACACGCGTGCGGGGCTGGACGTTATCGAGCAGGAGGTCGAGGCTTATGGCGGTGCCCTGAGCGCGGAACTCGATCTCGGTCTCGTCAAACTGCGCAGCATCACCGCCTATCGCGAGGACAAGAGCACGACGCCCATCGACTTCGACAGCCTGCCAGCCGCCGATCTCGACGTGCCCGCGATCTACGAGAACGATCAGTTCAGCCAGGAATTGCAGCTGCTTTACGAGGGCGACCGCCTGTCGGGTCTTGTCGGCGCCTATTATCTCAACGCCAATGCGCTCACGAGTTTCGATGTCTTGCTCGATGTCTTCGGCACGGCCATCGGCTTTCCCGGCTTTAACGCGCAAACCTTTGGCGAAGTCGATACCGAAACATGGTCGGTATTCGGTGATTTCAGCTATGACCTGACCGATCGGTTCAGCGTTTCGCTCGGCGGCCGCTATACCTCCGACGAGCGTCAGTCGCGCGTTCTTCGCACCAGTTTTGTCGGTGGCTTCTCCGATACGTTCGGCGGCTCGGGTGTTCCGTTTGCGGTCACGTCGGATTTCGACGGCGGCGAGACGTTCACGGAGTTCACGCCGCGCGCCTCGATCAGCTTCCAGCCGACGCTCGACCACAATATCTTTGCCAGTTATTCGCAGGGCTTCAAGGGTGGTGGTTTCGATCCGCGCGGCCAGACGACTGCGGCACCCGACCTCGACGGCGATGGCGACATCGACGCGGACGACCAATTTGAATTTCTCCGTTTCGCACCCGAGACCGTCGACAGCTACGAAGTCGGCTGGAAGGCGTCCCTTCTCGACAATCGCGTCAATTTCAGTCTCGTAGGGTTTTACGCTGACTATACCGACGTCCAGATTCCTGGCTCGGTCGGTGCTGATACAGACGGCGATGGCGTCAACGATAATTTCATCGGCATTACGTCGAACGCCGGTGAAGCTACCATCAAAGGCGTCGAGTTCGAGGGCACCGCGCGGGTAGCCGATGGGCTCGACGGCGGTAGCGGCCGCATCGATTTTGGCTGGTCACTTGGGATTATCGACGCGGAGTTCGACCAGTTCATCGATGCCTTCGGGAACGATGTCGCCGACCAGCGCGTGTTCCAGAACACGCCGGACATCACGGCGAGCGCCCGTCTCGATATCGCCGGGCCATTGCGCCTGTTTACCGAAGGCGAACTGGGTGTCGGCGGTCAGGTCAGCTACCGCGACGACGCCAGCCAGTTCGAAACGCCGAACCGGTTCCTCGACCAGGACGGCTATGCGCTGGTCGACGCGAATATTACCTGGACCGCCGACGACGACAGTCTGCGCCTCGGCATTTATGGCAAGA
Organism: Pacificimonas sp.; assembly: GCA_049683075.1. Classification (GTDB taxonomy): domain Bacteria; phylum Pseudomonadota; class Alphaproteobacteria; order Sphingomonadales; family Sphingomonadaceae; genus Pacificimonas. Next base: position 925 of record JBAUIQ010000425.1, on the reverse strand, counting down.
ATCTGTTCGACAAGCGCTACATCGTTGCCGGGTACAACTTCGTCGACACGCCCATCGGCGGTCCGATCACACCGACTTTGGGCGTCGACGGCACGTTGACGGGTTTCTACGGCGATCCGCGCCGCGTCTTCGCGACGGCGGAATTCCGGTTCTAGGCTGCCGCAAACTTCCTCGCCGTTCTCCCAGCTATATCTGGGAGAACGGCGGAAGTCCTCAGTAGCCGCGCGTAATATCGACCATATTTTCCAGCGACTTGCCCGCCCGGTAACGCTCGAGATTTGTCAGGAACAGGTCGGTCAGACGCTTCGGCATGGAGGTCTGACTGCGACCTGACAAATGCGCAGTGACAATGGTGTTCTCCGCAGTCCATAGCGGATCATCGGCGGGCAGCGGTTCCGGTGTCGTCGGGTCGAGGAGGGCGCCAGCAATCGCCTTTTCAGACATTGCCTGCCGAAACGCGTGCTGATCGATCAGCGCACCACGGCCGATGTTTACGAGATGCGCGGTCGTCTTCATCGCCGCCAGCTCTTCGGCACCGATCATGTGATTCGTTTCATCGGTAAGCGGTGCAGCGAGGATGATAAAATCATACTCGCCGATCTGCGCACGCCAGTCGTTCGGGCCGAGCACATTCGTCGTCGGATCGGCTTTGGAGCGAACGACCGTGACCTCCGCCCCGACACCGGACAGCTGCCGCTCGATTTCCTTGCCGATATGACCATAGCCGATCAGCAGGATCTTCGACGACGACACTTCGATGGTGCCATAGGGGCTCTCGCGCCATTCCCGGCGATCGTGCATCCGGACGACATCAGGGAAGCCCTTAGCTAACGCATAGACGCCCATGATCGCCCACTCCGCCACCGGTATGGCAGTCACGCCAGCGCCATTTGTAAAAAGAAGCCCGCGCTGTTCGATATAGTCC
>JBAUIQ010000424.1:0-3075 GCA_049683075.1 Pacificimonas sp. | reverse complement strand
GGTCAGCATCATGCCGACGCCGCTTTCGGCCCAGCGCGCGTACAGGCGCTCGTGCCGCTTGTTCGGATAGCCGTCCGGGCCCGCCAAGCCTTCGGTCATGGCCGCCTTCGCCAAACGGTTCGGGAAGGCCTGTCCGTTGGCGAGCGTCAGTGGCTTGGTGAATGTCGGGGTCATTCCGTGTGCTCCTCATCATCGACGGCCGTTACGAGGACTTTGTCGATCTTGTGTCCATCGAGGTCCATCACTTCGAAATGCCAACCGTCGAAATCGAAGGATTCCCCCGTTTCAGGAATGTGGGTCAGGACGGCGAGAGCAAAGCCCGCAACGGTCTCGAAATCGCGATCGTCCGGGTCGGGAATAGAGATATCGAGACGGTCGGCCATCTCGTCCGCGTGCATGGCGCCCGACATGACCCAACTTCCGTCGTCACGCCGAACAGCCGGTTCGTCCTCGCCCTCATCGACATCCGATTTGAAGACACCTGCAATCGCCGCGAGCAGGTCGGCGGGGGTCAATATGCCCTCGAAATGTCCATATTCGTCATGCACCATGCCAATGGGCACATCCGCCTCGCGCAGGATGGCGAGTGCGTCGGACGCATCCATGACATCGGGGATGCGCGGGGCGGTCCGGACGAGCTCGGCAAGCTGGAGACCTTCACCGGCAAGAACCGCCGACAACACATCGCGCGCCTGGATTACGCCGACGATACGGTCGATGGTTCCCTCAGCAACGGGCAAGCGCGTGTGCGGCGAGGAGATGAGGTGGTTGCGGATGGTTTCTTCGTCCGCCTCAATATCGAGCCAGTCGACCGCCGTTCGCGGGGTCATTACACCCTTTACCGGACGGTCGGCGAGACGCATGACGCCGGAGATCATCAAGCGCTCCGCTTCCTCAATGGCGCCGGACTTCTGTGCCTCGGAGACGATCAGGTGAAGTTCTTCGGCGGTAACTGCAGTACTATCGTCTTCCCGCTTCCCAAACAGTCGCAAAATGAACTTCGTCGTCTTGTCGAGGAGCCATACGAAGGGCGCGGCAACACGCGCTAGAATTGCCATGGGCGGCGCGATGACGCTCGCGACTTTTTCCGGCGAGCGGAGGGCGAGCTGTTTCGGGACGAGTTCGCCGACGGTCAGCGTCAGATATGTAATCAGGCCGACAACAAGGACGAGCGACACGCTGGCCGCGGTTCCCTCGTCCAGTCCAAGACCCGTCAGCTGGAGCGCGACCGGACCAGAGAGCGTCGCGCCCGAATAGGCGCCCGCCACGATGCCTACGAGCGTGATGCCGATCTGTACTGTGGACAAAAATGGTCCCGGCTCCCGATGGAGGGCCAGTGCCGCTTCCGCGCCACGCTTCCCGCCATTCGCCATCGCCTGCAGGCGCGGCTCGCGCGAGGAGACAACCGACATCTCCGACAATGCGAAAACACCGTTTATCGCGATCAGCGCGAATATGATGAGAAGGTCGGCCCAGGGGAATGACGACATGATCGCCAAGGCCCCTACAGCGGCTTTCGATCAAAGGCGAGCGCTGGAACTCGCCAACCCCGCCAAACGTACATGCTGGCAGGACCAGGACTTCACGTCCAAAACAAAGAGGCAACGCCACAATGCGTATGATTTCAAAGACGACCCTTCTCGCCGCCGCCGCCAGCATGACGCTGGCAGGCTGCGTCACCAATCCGGATACGGGCAACCAGCGGGTGGCGAAGCCCGTGACGACCGGCGCCCTCGGTGCCGGCATCGGCGCAGCACTCGGCGCGATCATCGGCGGCAGCTCCAATCGCACCGAAGTTCTCGTGGGTACGGGCATCGGCGCGATCGCAGGTGCGGGCGTCGGCTATTATCTCGACGAGCAGGAAAAGAAGCTGCGGGAGCGCACGGCAGGCACAGGCATCGAGGTCGAGCGTCAGGAAGGCGCCCTTCTCCTCAACATGCCGAGCCAGGTCACGTTCGGCGTCGACAGCGCGATTATCAATGAGGAATTTCGCCCGGCCCTCGATGAGGTCGCCGCGGTCCTTCAAGAATATGAAAAGAGCTTCGTCGACGTTTACGGCCATACGGACTCAACAGGCGGGGACGCCTACAACATGACGCTGTCGCAGCGCCGTGCGGAGAGCGTCGCAACTTATCTCAGCGCCAATGGTGTGCAGCGGCCACGGATCGCGACCCAGGGCTTTGGCGAGACGCAGCCAGTGGCATCGAACGATACCGAAGCGGGCCGCGCGGCGAACCGGCGCGTCGAGATCAAGGTTGTGCCAATTACGGAGGAAGCGACCTCCTGATCGGAGATATCGCAGCCGAAAAATAATTGCGGAGCCCGTTGCCCCCGGCAGCGGGCTCCGCTCGTTCTGAGTTTATGAAACTCAACATCGACGTCCATCTGGACTATGCACTCGACTCCACCTCGGACATTCTGCTGCAAATCGAAGCTGCGCCGCTATCGGACCAGGAGCTGCTAAGCGCCCATATCGATGTGCCCGGCAAGGGCCATTTCGCTCGTGTTCCGGGCGAGGATGGGATTGGCGAGCGCATCTGGATCCGGCGTGATAGCCGCTTCACCGCAGACTATCGCTCGACCGTCGCCATTGAGCGGGACGTCCTTTCCTGCAAGGAGATCGATCAGCAGCCGGTCCATGAGCTGCCGGGCGATGTCGTAAAATATCTGATGGGCTCTCGCTATTGCCCGGCGAACAAGTTTCAAAGCTTCGTCGAAGCGGAGTTCGGCAATCTGTCTGGCGGTGCGCGTGTCATGAAAATGCGCGATTGGATCGAGCGGAAATTTACCTACACGCCGGGATCGAGCAACGCGGACACCACCGCACTCGACACCTTCGTGCAGCGGCAGGGCATTTGCCGCGATTATGCCCATGTCCTCGTCACCATGTGCCGCGCCAGCGCCATTCCCGCCCGCGTTGCCAGCGTCTACGCCATCGGCGTCGAACCGCAGGACTTCCACGCGGTCGCCGAGGTCTGGCTAGACGGCGGCTGGCAGCTGGTCGACCCGACCGGCATGGCGCCCGTCGATGGCATCGCCCGCATCGGTGTCGGCCGCGACGCCGCCGACATCAGC
>JBAUIQ010000423.1:0-6120 GCA_049683075.1 Pacificimonas sp. | reverse complement strand
CGCTTGTACCGCGCTGAAGGCGGCCGGGCACGAGGCGGCGGTGCAGGCGAAAACGGGGCTGCTGCTCGACCCTTATTTCTCGGCCACGAAGATCGGCTGGGCGCTTGAGAATTGGCCGGAGGTGGCGCGGGCTGCAGAGGCCGGAACGCTCTACGCAGCTACCGTCGATGCGTGGCTGCGCTGGAAACTGTCTAGTGGCGAGTCGTGGGAGACGGATGCGTCGAACGCGGCGCGCACCCTGCTGATGGACCTCAAAGAGGTGCGCTGGGACGCGGGCCTGATGAAGATGTTCGGCGTGCCGGAGATGGCGCTGCCGTTCATCGGGGACTGTTCGGGCGCCTTGGGAACCGCGCGCATTTATGAGCGAGATATTCCTGTGACGGGGGCGGCGGGCGATCAGCAAGCCGCGGCTGTTGGACAAGCTTGCTTTGCGCCGGGGGCGGTGAAGGCGACCTATGGGACGGGTGCGTTCCTGATCGCCAATGCCGGGGCGGCGGTGCCGACGTCGGACAATCGCCTGCTGGCGACGCTGGGGTGGGCGCTGGATGGCAAGACCACCTATGCGCTGGAGGGCAGTCTGTTCGTGGCGGGGAGCGCGGTACAGTGGCTGCGTGACAGTCTCGGGATCATCGGCGCGGCAGAAGAGACAGAGGCGCTGGCGACGGCCGCGGACGCGCATCACGGCGTGATGTTCGTGCCGGCCTTTGCGGGGCTTGGCGCGCCGTGGTGGGATCCGGAGGCCAGCGGTGCGATTACCGGGCTGACGGGCGGTAGCGGGCGGGCGGAGATCGTGCATGCGTGCCTCTCATCAATGGGTGACCAGACGGGCGATGTTCTGAGCGCGATGGCGGCAGATGGGGTCGAGCCAGGCGTCCTGAAGATCGATGGCGGCATGGTGGCGAACGACTGGCTGTGTCAGGATTTGGCCGATGCGTTGGGGATCGAGGTGGAACGGCCCGAGGTCATTGAGACGACCGCAATGGGGGCGGCGATGCTGGCCGGTGTGGGGGCGGGGCTGTACGGTTCGCTCGAGGATGCGGAGGCCGCGATGCGGCGGGTCGATCGTCGGTTCGCGCCGTTGACGAGCGACGATGAGCGGGCGGCGCGACGGGCGCGCTGGACCGACGCGGTGAAGAAGGTGATGGCATGACGACGATCTATGACGGCGGCTTCATGCGCATTCGCCCGTCGCAGGCGAAGCGCGCGGCGGACCTGACGGCGGAAGCGTTTCGCGAGGACCCATTCAATATGTGGTTGTTCGACGGCAAGTTCGGGGCGATGAGGGACGTCTTTCGCCTTATGTTCCGCTATCAGATGGTGCCGCACGGTTTGACCGTCGTCGATGAGGATTGGGGCGGGGCGGCGGCGTGGACGATGCCAGACGATGAGAATGTTTCGCCGCCGGATTGGCGGTTTCTGTGGGCGCTCATAAAGAACGGTGCGTTGGCTGGACTGCCGAGGATGGCACCGCTGACCGACATGATGGCGAAGGGGCATCCCGATATGCCGCATATCTATCTGTTTACCATCGGGACGTTGCCGAGGGTTCGGGGGAGTGGGCTCGGACGAAGGCTGATGGCGCCGATGCTGGCGCATGCCGATGCGCACAGGCTGCCCGTCTATCTGGAGAATTCGAACCCGGCGAATGGTGGCTTCTACAGGTCGCATGGCTTTGAACGGACCGAGATGATGTATGTCGAGGACGGCGCGCCGCCGCTCGAGGGCATGTTGCGGTCGACGGCACTAGGAGCGCGCTAGATGGACATCCTGAATATCTCGCTGTCACTGGCGATCCTGTTTGCGGGCGTGTTGGTCGCGGGCGGCGTCTATATTCTCGTGAAACGACCGCGGGCGGAGCGGACCAAGGGGCTGCTGATGATCGCAGTGGCGGTGGTGACGGTTGGAAATGTCTGGCTGCTGACCGCGCCCGTCTGACCCTCGCAACTTGTCGCAGTTGTTTTTGTCGTCTTTGGGGACGAGAGACGACGCGATACCTGGGGAGGTTCTGAACATGCGTTTTGTAGCGACCGGACTATTGGCGACTCTAATGGCGTCCTGCGCGCCGACGGCGGAAGCGCCGGAGATGGCGGTGGCCGAGCAGGCGGCAACGGCGGCGAGTGGGGTCACCGATGCGCGGCTGATGAATGCCGAGAGCGAGCCCGGAAGCTGGCTGACGCATGGCGGCACCTATGAGGAGCAGCGGTTTGCGCGGTTGACCGAGGTCAATCGGCAGACGGTTGGCGACCTGGGTCTTGCCTGGATGCATGAGTTCGACACGCATCGGGGGCAGGAAGCTACGCCGCTTGTCGTCGACGGCGTCATGTATACGACCAGCGCCTGGTCGAAAGTCTACGCCTTCGATGCGACGACGGGCGAGATGCTGTGGGAGCATGACCCCGAAGTGCCGGGAGAAGCGGCGTTCAACGCCTGCTGCGACGTCGTCAATCGCGGCGTCGCCGTTTACGACGGGCGCGTTTATTCGGGAACCCTCGACGGGCGTTTGATTGCGCTGGACATGAAAACGGGCGAGGTCGTCTGGGAAAAAGTGACGGTCGATCAGTCGAAGCCCTACACCATCACCGGCGCGCCGCGTGTCGCCAAGGGCAAGGTTCTGATCGGCAATGGCGGCGCGGAATATGGCGTGCGCGGCTATGTCAGCGCCTATGATGCGGCGACCGGCGAACTCGACTGGCGTTTCTATACGGTGCCGCCGGGGCCGGGCGAAGGGCCGGACGGTGTCGCGTCGGACAGCGTGATGGAGATGAAGCGCGCGACATGGAACGGCGACTGGTCGGAGCATGGTGGCGGCGGGACGGTCTGGGACGCAATCGTGTACGATCCGGATTTCGACCAAGTCCTGATTGGGGTCGGCAACGGGTCGCCCTGGAACCACAAAATCCGCTCAGACGGCGAGGGTGACAATCTGTTCGTGTCGTCGGTCGTCGCGCTGGATGCCGACACTGGCACCTATAAATGGCATTATCAGGGGACTCCGGGCGAAACCTGGGACTTCACGCAGACGCAGCCGATCATCCTTGCGGAGCTAGAAGGCCGGGAAGTGATGATGCAGGCGCCAAAGAACGGCTATTTCTACGTCATCGACCGTGAGAATGGCGAGCTGGTGAGCGCCGAAGGCTTCGTGCCACAGACGTGGACGACCGGCATCGACATGGCGACGGGGCGGGCGATCGAGGCCGAAGGCGCGCGGTTCCCGGACGGGGAGACGTTCCTCGCGCTGCCGTCGGCGCTTGGCGCGCATAACTGGCACCCGATGGCGTACAGCCCGGCGGAGCGGCTGGTCTATATTCCGGCGCAGGAGGTGCCCTTCGCCTATTCGGACGATGACGGTTATCAGTCGCGGCCGGGCGCGTGGAATATCGGCATCGACTATCTGGCGAATGCGGTTCCCGAGGATCGCGGCGAGTTCAAGGCGTTACGCGCGCTCCTGAAGGGGCATCTGGCAGCCTGGGATCCTGTCACGCAGAGCGAGAAATGGCGCGTGCAGTATGACGGGCCGTGGAATGGCGGCGTCCTTGCGACCGAAGGCGGCCTGGTGTTCCAGGGAACGGCAAAGGGTGACTTTAACGCCTATGACGCCGCGACGGGCGATCAGCTCTGGAGCTTCGCGGCGGGCACCGGGATCATCGCCGCACCGATGAGCTATGAGATCGACGGCGAGCAGTATGTCGCCATCATGGCGGGCTATGGCGGCGCTTATCCGCTGTCGTCCGCGTTCGTCGACGATCCGCGCCCGCCGGTCATGGGGCGCCTCCTCGTCTTCAAGCTGGGCGCGTCGATGCCCTATGAGGTGGAGCCGATGGAAAATGGGCCGCCGATGGAAGTGGCAGAATTCTGGACGGACGATCAGTTCTCGCACGGACAGACACTCTACGAGGCGAATTGCGGCGTCTGTCATGGACCGGCGGCAATGTCGTCGGGTGTGCTGCCCGATTTGCGTCGTTCTGGCTGGCTGGCCGATCGCGAGCTCTGGCAGGAGGTCTTGCTGGAGGGCGTTCTGAAGGATCAGGGCATGATCAGCTTCGCCAAATGGTTCTCAGCCGAAGATGCGGAGGCGGTTCGCGCCTATGTCGCCGACAAAGCGAACAAGCTGGCGGCTGACGAGATGGCGAGCGGCGCGGACTGACGCGGCGGAACGCACTCAACCAGGATGTCATTCTATGATATACTTGCGAGATGCCAGCCGCTCCTGATCTCGCCGTCGTTCTTTCAGGCGGAGGCTCGAAAGGGGCCTTTCAAGTCGGCGTCCTCGACGAGTTGGTGACGCGTCGGGGCCTGGACGTCGATCTCTATGCTGGCATTTCGACAGGCGCGATCCAGGCGCTTGGGGGTGCGGCGGATCGCATTCCCGACCTAAGGCGGGTGTGGGAGGACATTGGCGGCGACCGCGACATTTACAAGAAACGGTTCTTGGGAATCGTTGGTGCCGTCATTTCAGGTGCCGACTCGATTTACGACGCGGAGCCTGTGCGCGAAAAAATTCGCGCATTTCACGATCCGGCGGCGCTGGCGGCGGCGGGGAAGGGTCTGTGCGTCGGCGCGGTTGGCCTTAAGGATGGGCGGCTGCGCTATTTCGATGAGAAAGACCCAAATATTGCTGAATGGGTCATCGCCTCGGCTGCTGTTCCGGCGACGTACCAGCCGCTGAAAACGTCCGACGGCGACAAGTGGGTGGATGGCGGAGTTCGGGACATCACGCCGCTGGGGGCAGTGATCGAGCGAGGGCCGAAAGCGATCCTTGTCATTCTCGCCTCGAACAGCCTCGACGGGGCAGGACGTGGGTCTGAAAGCTATGACAACCTGGTCGAGATCGCGCTGCGCTCGGTCGGGATCCTGACGAACGAGGTGTTCGTCAACGACATTGCGCTGGCGGGCCGTATCAATGGCCTCCTGGCGGCGCGGGACAAGCAGCGCGATGTGCTCGATCGGTTGGGGCTGCCCCCGGACCAGGCGGCGGCGGTGCTTGCCCCGATCGAGGAGCAGATTGCGCGTTATCGGGATGTGCCTATCATGCTAATCGAACCGGATTCCGACTTCGACCTGCCGGGCTCCACAAGTTTCGATCCTGCCGAGATCGCGCGGACAATCGCGCATGGCGAAGCGGTGGCGGCGCGTGCCGATACGCAAGCCGCCCTCGTCGATCTGAAGCGGCGGGCTGGATTGCCCGAATAAGGCGACGGGTTAACCCGGTTTTTACCGTCCGAGCCTAGCCTTTATGCGATGGTATCGAAAAGCGTTTTCCCCCTCAAAAGTGACGCGTCCGACGACGCCTCGCCTGCGACCGTCATGACGCGAGAGGACGAGCGGCTGATCCGCGACGTGGCGCGCGATTGCGGAGCGCTCGCCGTCGATTGCAGCGCCTCGGCGGGCTTCATCGTCGATGTCGCGGACCGGATTTCCACGCATCTGGAGACGCTTGGGACGCTGGAAGAGGTAACATCCTCCTTGATCCGCGATCAGCACGCCGTGGCGGACGCGACGACAGAAGCACGCGACCTGTCGGAAACGATGCTCGCCCGGCTGGATGGCGGTCGAGATGTCATCGACAATGCGATTTCGTCCGTAGACGAACTCACAAAGATGATTGTCGATCTTGGCGGACGGATGAGCAATTTCGCCGCCGCCATGGCGCAGGTCGAGAGCGTTGCCGGATCGATCGAGACGATTGCGAGCAAGACCAATATGCTGGCGCTAAACGCGACGATCGAGGCGGCGCGTGCGGGCGATGCCGGACGCGGGTTTGCCGTCGTCGCCGCCGAGGTAAAAACGCTGGCCGAGGAGACGCGTTCGGCAACGGCGGAAATCAAGCGGACGGTGGGCTCGCTGGGTGGCGAAGCTGACGAATTGCAGGCCGAGATCGAAGAGGGGACACGTCGAAGCGAACAATCGCAGTCGCACTTCGCCGGGCTGCGCGCCACCGTCGCCGACGTGTCGACGCTGGTCCGCCAGGCCGATGGGCAGAGCGAAGAGATTGCGCGGTCGACGCAAACGATAAGCGCCTCGGCGCAGCAGGTCAGGGACGGTCTGTCGGCCTATGCGAGCGATGCGCGGAAGAACGGTGAAGATCTTGGCGGCGTCAGGGATCGCCTTGGCACGCTCGAG
>JBAUIQ010000422.1:0-2336 GCA_049683075.1 Pacificimonas sp. | reverse complement strand
ATAGGACATGCAGACACGAGACCGCATCTTCGACGATCTCAGTCGTCTAGCTACGGGCGCGGCCGGAACGCTGGCCGGTATGACTCGCGAGATGGAAGCCCGCATGCGCGAGCGGTTGCAGGACGTCGTCCAGGACGAGAATGCCGTTACCCGTGAAGAATTCGAAGCGGTTCGCGAGCTGGCGATGAATGCCCGCACCGAGGCCGACGCCTTGAAGGCACGCATCGAGGCGCTTGAGGGCGCTGGTGAAGCCGCTGCCAAAGCGAAGCATGCTCCAAAGGCATAACTACATCTTGTATGCCGTTACGAAGGTTATCCACAAGTTTTTCGAGTCTACCTCTTGCCGGGACTCGCGTTGAGCGTGCAGGCCTAGTGGCGGAGGTCGTCCGTCTGGCGACCGTCAGCGGAGGAAGACAGCGCCGATGATCGACCTGGACTTTGCCCATACCGAGCCCGCCGCGCCGCCGCTCGACATGCTGCACCATTATTTCGAAGCGCATGGATGGCCCGCCGAGCGCAATAGTGATGATGAACTGGTCGCTGAGGTCGAGGGCAGCTGGACGAAGTACCAGCTCCGCGCTCTCTGGCGTCCGGACGAGCGGATGCTGCATTTCGTGGCGCTGCTCGACGTTCGCGTGCCGGAAGAGCGTCGCGGGTCGGGCTACGAAGTGCTCAGCCGTATCAATGAGCAGATGTGGCTTGGTCATTTCGAAATGTGGTCTGGCGACGGGACGTTGGCGCTGCGCCATGCGGTGCTGCTGGACGACGATGGCGGGATGTCCGGTCTATCGCTTTCGCAGGCGGAGACCCTCGTCGATGCGGCGGTTGAGGAGTGCGAGCGCTACTATCCGGTCTTCCAGTTCGTAATCTGGGGCGGCAAGACGCCGACCGAGGCCCTCAACGCGGCGATGATAGATGTGGCGGGCGAAGCCTAAGACGCTGCAACACTTTCCGTGCGCATGCGTTCGAGGATCATGACAACAAAGACAGCACCCGCGAAGGATGGCCTTGACCCGAAGGCTCTCGACAAGTCGATCAGCGCCGAAAAGGAACTGATTCCCGAAGAACAGCTGAATGAGGATCTCTCCGTCACCGGAGCACCGGAACGGCGTGACGGTCCGACCAACTCACCGGGCTGATCACACTTGCTTGCGATCGATATTCCGCGGGGCTATAGCCGCCGCTCGCTGATGGGCGCGGGGCTGTAGCTCAGTTGGGAGAGCGCTGCAATCGCACTGCAGAGGTCAGGGGTTCGAATCCCCTCAGCTCCACCAGCCCGGCGATCCGAGACGTGGGATCAGCCTGCTTCTTTTCGCCTGTTGTACGGGTCGACTGCTCGTGGTGATGTCAGTTCAATGACCGAGCACCACTCGCTGAGCGATCCCACCCACCCTGACAATCCCGCCAAACCGGCGGCGACGCTGATCCTTCTTCGGGAAACGAACGACGGTCCGCCGCTGGTTTTCATGCAAAAGCGGGCGAAGACCATGGGGTTTGCCGCTGGGATGATGGTGTTTCCAGGTGGTAAGGTGGACGAGGACGACCATGCGCTCGCGGCCTCCTCGGGACTGGCAGCAATGCTAGAACCAGACGACGCGGCGGCGCGGATCGCCGTCGTTCGGGAGAGCCTTGAAGAAGCAGGCGTTTTGTTGGCGACGGCGCAGCTTGCTGCGGAGGTCCTCCTGGATGCGGCGCCGCGGCTTGCGGATCGGACGCTGGGGTTCGCCAGCTTCCTGAACGAGCATCGAGTTGAGATCGACGCGGAGGCCCTGGTGCCGTGGTCGCGCTGGTGCCCGCCGGTTCGGCTCGAGAATAAGCGCTACGATACAAGGTTCTATGTGGCGCGGGTTCCGAAGGGTGCGCGGCCGGGTCATGACGGGAACGAGGCGGTGCAGTCGCTGTGGACGACGGCGGAGGATGCGCTCGACAGTGCGGATCGTGGCGAGGGGAAGGTGATCTTTCCGACGCGGCGAAATCTCGAGCGATTGGCGCAGTTCGGGACCGTCGACGAGATTTTGGAGCACGCGAGAGCGTTCGAGCCACGGTTGATCGCGCCGGAGATACGGGAAATCGACGGGCAGCCCTATCTCACCATTCCTAACGATCTGGGGTATCCAGTAACGCGGGAGGCGTTGGACGGGGCGATGCGGGGCTAGGCCAGCAGGTCAGTTCTGACCGCACTTTCGGAATACGCTGCAAGTATTTGAGAGTTGAAAGAGAACTGCAAGGTTTCTGCAGCGGCCAGATAGCCGCAGTCGCCAGCGCCGATCGTCCTTTTTCCGTCCGTGACGCTGCCCGAAATGACGGTGAGCCAGACGGGGACACCTGCCCTCACC
>JBAUIQ010000421.1:0-4734 GCA_049683075.1 Pacificimonas sp. | reverse complement strand
TACAATGACGGAGAAAGTCGAGCCGGCGCCCGAGCAATGGCGGGCGTATATCTGACCTTGTGGACTGTCTGAGCCGAGAAACCCAAGCCAGCTGACACGGTCGACCTTCGGATGGTCCTTTAGGAAGGTGGCGACGGCTCTCGCATTTGACTCCGCCTTTTCCATGCGAAGCTGCACGGTTTCGAGCGAGCGCAGCAGCATCCACGCGGTATTTGGGTCAGTGATGGTGCCGAGCGTGTTGCGAAGGGCCAGCATGGGCGCGAGCGCCGCCTTTCGTCCGACCGCGCCACCCGCGACGAGGTCCGAGTGACCACCGACATATTTCGTCAGGCTGTACAGTGAGATGTCCGCACCGTGCTTTACCGGCTGCTGAAAACAGGGACCGAGAAAAGTGTTATCGCACATGATGACCGGCCGGTGGTCGTCACCCGCAAAAATCTCGTCGCGGAGCGCCGCAATGCCTTCGATGTCAACGAGGTCGTTGGTCGGATTGGCAGGGCTTTCGAGATAGATGACGGCGACGCGCCCCTTGGCCTTGGCGGCCTCGAGCACCTTGCGGACCTCATCCATCGAGCTGCCAGCAGGAAAGTCCATCCAGCCGACGTTGAACTTACCGAGGACGGCGTCGATCAGCTTTTCGGTGGCAGCGTAAAGCGGCGCGGAATGCACGATGACGTCGCCGGGCTGCACGTGTGCCATAAGCGCTGTGCCAATCGCGGACATGCCGGAGGAGAAGCTAAGCGCGCCAACTGCGCCCTTCTCCGCCCCCGCTTCATCAACACCGCCGTCGTCTTCCCAGCGGGCGAGACGCTCCTCGAGAATTTCCTGATTCGGGCCGTTGAAGCGGCCGTAGACGAGACCGTCGGACCCGCCGGGGCGCTTGCCAGTAATACCCTCGAAGAAGCGCTTGCCGTCGGCAGCGCTTTCAAAGGCATAGGTGGAGGTAAGGAAGATGGGCGGCTTCAGCGCGCCTTCGGAGAGGCGCGGCTCGTAGCCATGGCCCATCATCAGAGTGGACGGGTGAAGGTCCTTGCCACCGATTTTCGTCACCTGCGGCGGTGTCGCCTGGCGCGAGGGACGGCCCTCGTCGAGCGGCTGATCGGGATGAGTGGCGGCCTTGCCGGTTTCGCGTCCGGTATCGCGTTTGTCTGTCATGCCACCTTCTAACGTGCGGGCGGATGCGGGGGAAGCGGAGCGGGCCGAACCTGGATTAGGCCAAAGAAAAGGGGCGCCCGGTTTCCCGGACGCCCCCATTCGTCAGCATTTGGCCGGTCCTAGAAGCGGAACTTGACCGCCGCCGCGTAACGACGACCGAGGGCGTCGAACGTGGACGGGTAGATATTGCCCGAGTTGAACGCCGTCGAACCGATGTCCGAACCGACAACCGTGGGGTCGTTGTCGAACAGGTTCTGCACCGTGAAGGTGAACGTTGCCGGGTCCAGCTCATACTGCAGCGAGAGGTCGAAATAGCTTTCCGACGGGATCTCGGTGAAGTCGACATCGCCGAACAGCGGGGAGTTGCCGATGAAGGCCTCGCCGTTGTCGATGATATCCTGCGGCTCCTGCTCGAACGAGCTGAGGTAACGCCAGCGAAGCGAGACCGACAGATTGTCGTCATAGGTGAGCGTCGTGCGCTGGTTCCAGGCAAACTCCGGCTGCAGCGAGCCACAGTTGACCGAGAAGAAGCTGATGCACTCACGGTTCAGACCCTGCGGCGACGCCTGGAACGTGTTCTTGTTCGTCCACGTACCCTGGAAGCTAAGGTTCAGGCCGAGTGTATCGGTCAGGTCGTTCGAATAACCGAGCGTCAAGTCAATACCGTCGGTCTCGATACGGCCCTGGTTCGTCAGCTGAAGCAGCAGGCCCGGCGTCGAGTCCGGCGATCCGTCAAGGCCGCCGGTGAACGGGTTACGAACGATGAAATCCGTACATGCAGGATCGGTCGCGCTCGCCGCCGTGATATTGTTGAAACATCCGCTGATGATATCGCCGATCGTCGGTGCCGTAATAGCATCCGTGATCGAGATATTGAAGTAATCAACGGTGACCGCGAGGCCGGGAACGAAGTCCGGCTGCAACAGCACACCGACCGTCCACGTCTCAGCTTCTTCGACGCCCAGGTCCAGATTACCACCAGTGGTCTGGTTGATCTGGCCCGCAGCCGGCGGAGCGATGCTGCCGAGCACACCCGACGGTGCGCCCTGCGCGATGCAAACCGCGGCAAGGTTGGCATCGTTCAGCGGTGCGTCGCCCTGACACGGATCGTTGGCGAGGTTATTGAGCCCCGTAACGACCGGCAGGAAGAGCTCGCCGATGTTCGGTGCACGTGCCGCCTTCTGGAAGTTACCACGAATGGTTGCGCCATCGAACGGCGTGTAGCTACCACCAGCCTTCCACGTGAACTCGGTACCAGCCGTCGAATAGTCGGAGTAGCGAGCACCAAGCTCGATGGTCAGGTTCTCAGCGAACGGCAGGCCGGAAAGGACCGGAATGACGACCTCACCGAAGACATCAAAGACGTCGTAGGAGCCGTCGACATCCGGTGCGGCACCGCCACCACCGACGACCGCGCCCGGCGTCTGGGACGCTTCGTCGGACTGACGCTGAGCGCCATACTCACGATACTCTACACCAACGGCGAAGCCGATCGGATCCTCGTTCAGCGAGAATTCGCTGCCAAAATTACCGGTGACAGAGCCCGCGACCGTTGCGAGCGTGGCCGTGTTGATAACGCTTTGCGACAGACCGAAGGAATAGTCGATCGACTCAGGAGAGATCGTTCCGAGAGGACCGAAGAGGTTGATCGGAACACAGCCACCCGACGGATCGGTGCAGACGATATTGCCGTCTTCGCCCTCAACAGCGAGGAAGGCCTGCTGCAGACGATCGAAACGGCCGAAGCCGGTCTGACGCTGGAAACGCTCGGACTCACCATATTGACCGTAAACGTCGTATGAGAGGTTGTCCGTGATATCGCCACGTGCACCAACGACGAAGTTGAAGATCGTCGTCGTGAAGTCGGACTCACGCGTGCCGGCTTCGACCGTACGACGACGGTTCTGCGCCTGGAACTCGACATAGTCCGGGTTCGGTGAACCGTCTGCAAGCGTCTCGCCGAAGTTCGAATTCAGCGCCCGTGTGAGGGCGTTGTCATCATCATCGTCATCGTCACCATCGGAAAGCCCGAGGCCCAGACCGACGGCACGGCGGACGCGCTCATCGATGAAGGGGTTGTTCAGGTTGAACGTATAGGTGTTGAAGAACGAGCCGCCCGGCGCGATGATCGTCGAGACCGTCTGACGCGAGAAGGTACCCTGCGTGTAAAGCTCAACCGCGGGATCGATCTCGTAACGAGCCGAGCCGAACATGTTGAAACGCTCGAACGGCGTCTGGAAGATGTTGAACGGGTTGAAGTTGAACGGATCCTGGTTAAACGGATTGAGGCCCGTCGGGGAATCCGGGTTAAACTGACCGACAACGTCTTCACCGAAGGGCTCATCGGTGTCGGGATTTACCGGGCTGAAGAACACGAAGTTCGCTGGAATGGAATTGGACGAACCTGATG
This sequence comes from Pacificimonas sp., assembly GCA_049683075.1. Lineage (GTDB taxonomy): Bacteria > Pseudomonadota > Alphaproteobacteria > Sphingomonadales > Sphingomonadaceae > Pacificimonas. The sequence goes on along the minus strand of JBAUIQ010000421.1, from coordinate 1,169 downwards.
GCTGGCCCGAGAAGGAGCTGACGTTGAACTCCGAGAATTCACGGTCGCCCTGGAAGACGGCGTCCTGCTCCTGGTAGCCAAGGGCGAGAACCGCGTTGCCGCGACCATCGTCGAAGTTGGCACCAAGCGTGACTTCCGCGCGGAAGACGTTGCCGTCACCCTCTTCGGTAAGCTGCTCAGAAAGCGTGACTTCGGCGCCCTCGAAATCGCGGCGCGTGATGAAGTTGACAACACCCGACACTGCGTCTGCACCATAAGTGGTCGTTGCACCACCGGTCAGGACGTCCGTCCGCTCGACGACGGACAGCGGGATGTTGTTGAGATCGACGATACCGGCCGTCGTGGCAGGCACGAAGCGGCGACCGTCGAGAAGGACGAGGTTACGAACCGCGCCGACACCACGAAGGTTGACGAATGACGAACCGCCGTTGCCGTTGTTGACCGCGGAGCCGATGGACGGAACGGCGGAGGGAAGCTCACGAAGGAACTGCTCGGCGACGTTCGTCTGACGATAGGTCAGCTCTTCGGCGGTGACGACAGCAACCGGGCTCGACAGATCGAGGTTCGGGTTGGAGATGCGCGAACCCGTAACGACGATAACGTCCTGAGGGACGCCGTCGCGCTCGAGGCCAGCTGCGGGAAGAACAGTCGCTTCCTCGCCTTCGACTTCGACCTGCGCCAGTGCAGGTGCGGAGATAATCGCCGCCGCGGCAAGCGCGGAGCTAGCGCGAAGAGCGCTACGGTAAAGTGATTTGGTCACGTCCCAATCCCTTATATTGAACTTCTGAAAACCGGAGTTTTGCTGCCCCGCCCTGCTCTGGCCGTGCCGCCCGAAAGCGCCCTCGTCCCCCTACAAGCCGGATCGCATAGGACCCCTGCCACTATGGCATAGCTGGGCTTCTAGGATTGGGGTTCATCGACTGTAAAGCGTTCGTAACACTCGCCGGACGTTATGGGTGCGCAACTGTGCTTTGAACGCAACAGTGCCGCTTCGAGCGCGTCAGGGGCGGGGCTCGGCGAGGAGCGCAGCGGGATCGAAGCGGACACCGTTCCACCAGAGGCCCCAGTGCAGATGGGGCCCCGTTGCCCGGCCGGACGCGCCGACATTTCCAATGACGTCGCCCTGAACGACCTCGTCTCCGACATCGACGTCGATGTCCGACAAATGG
>JBAUIQ010000420.1:0-4112 GCA_049683075.1 Pacificimonas sp. | reverse complement strand
GTCTTATCCCGTCATCCTAAAATTTCGTTAAAAGCGAGCCGACACCTCCACACCGTAAAGGCGCGGTTCGCCAGAAATAAACGTTGGCAGGCCAAAGGCACCGCCGGTGTTTCCGGCGTCGATAATGAACTCCTCGTCGAAGAGGTTCGTCGCGAAGCCTGTAATCGCGTAACGCCCGTCGCCGAACGAAACGCCACCGCGAAGGTTTGCCAGCGTGTAGCCGCCCTGGCTGATTGCAGGGTCGTTCGGAATCTCGAAGAACACCCGGCTGCGATATGTGACCGTCGGTGTCAGGGAGAGGTCGATGCCGTCGCCAAGCTCATAAGATATGTCGATACCGCCGGCCGCGCTGTGCTCGGGCTGAAGCCGAAAGCGACTGCCGACGAAGTCGATCCCGGGGAAAGCATTGTCGGCGGGCTCGTCGATCTCCGCGTCGATATATGCGTAGGAGCCAAAAACGCGCAGCCATTCGGTCGGCCTGATCGCCGCCTCGACCTCGACGCCGAAGTTTGACGCCTGACCGGCATCAACCGGCTGGACGATGCCGCCTTCATCGGTGAAGCTGGTCTGGAAGTTTGAATAATCTTGATAAAACACCCCGACGCTACCGGTGATCCCAAGCATGCTCCCCTTCACGCCGCCCTCGTAGTTCCAGACTTTTTCACGACTGATTAGTGTCAGGTCGGGGACTGGTCCTGCGGGCCCGGCAGTTGCCGAAAGGTCAAGGACAGGTGCCCGTCGTCCTTTCGAGACCGTGCCGTAAACGTTGATGCCGTCTGTTACTTCGAACAGCGCGTTAAATCGCGGCAACCACGCATCGAACCGGTCGCTGGCCGCAAAGGTCTGGCCGGCGGTGTCCACGACGGGCAGTAGCGGGCTGCCCGTCAATACGCTGTTCGGCTGATCGGCGAAAAATGTGGAACGGCGGTCTTCGATAATGTAGCGAACGCCAGCGGTGAGTTCGAGCCGGTCGACGGGCGCGAATGTCACGTCGGCGAATAGTGAATAGGCGGTATTGTCTCCGCCGTTCACGAAAGTGCTTTGATAGGGCAGGAACGCGGCGGCTCCTTGCGTAAATTCGCCAGTTGCCAGCGGCGCGGCCACGAGCGCCGTGGCGTCCTGACAATTTCCAAGGGCGCAGAACAGGTAGGTGCCCTCTTCCGTGGAAAAGGGCACGGCCTGCGTTCCGTCCTCTGCGAAAAAGTTTATGCCGACGAAGCCGCGCAGGAGCCCGCCATCATCATAGTCGGCGCGTAGCTCTGCGCTGACCTGCTCGCCTTGTGCGTCTTCCGCAAATTCCAGGAAGAACAAGGCGCTGCCGTCCGCGTCGAACGTTTCCAGGCTGTCGAACTGCCGATATCCGGCAATGGTCGTCACCGTGACGGCGTCGGTAACTGGCACCTCGATGGTCAGGTTGACGTCAAGGACATCGCGTTCCAGCTTCAGTTCACTTATGCCCAACACCTCGTCGCTGAAAGGCGAGCCGCCCAGTTCGGCGAAGGTGAACGGACTCGTATCGCCACCCGTCGGCTGGATCGTGCCTGACTTGAAGGCGGTGCCGGGATTGTCCTGCTGCTCGTAGCTGACGGCCAAATCGATGGTGCCGTCGCCGGCATAAGCACGTACCGATCCCCGGACGCCGAATTGCTCGATGCCGTTCAAATCGTCCTGATCGATCCCGATGAGGTCGGCGCTGACTGTGCCCGGTTCACCAGCGATATTCCGGACATAGCCATCGCGTCGTTCATAATAGCCGGCAAGTCGTCCGGCGAGGACCTCGCCACCGACGTTAATGACGCCATTGGCTTCATAAGCATCGAGATTTCCATAAGAGGCGCTGACGAATGCCGACATACCTGGCTCGGGCTTGTTCGGAATGACTGAGATCGCGCCAATGGTCGCCGCCGTGCCAAAAAGGGTCGCCTGCGGCCCTTTCACGACCTCCACGCGATCAATATCGAAGAATTTGAAATAGCTGCCGCGGGAGCGGGAGACGTCGACACCGTCATAATAGATCGTGACGCGAGGCGCGACCTGAGCGCTCCCGGAATCAGAGGTGATGCCGCGAATGACGAAACCCGGATTGTTCGCGCTTTGCTCTTGGACGTTAAGGCCCGGCACGAAGGCGCTCAGTTCGTCGAATTCGTCAACGCCAATTCGTTCGAGAGCCTCGCCGCCGAACGCGGTTACGGTAACCGGCACATCAGTGATTAGCTGTTCTCGTTTCTGCGCCGTCACGATGATGACATCCGCAGAAATATCGTCGGCGACGATATCGTCTGCCGATTGAGCGAATGCCGGGGCGGCCAGGGCGCATATTGCGGTCGTGAAGAACAGGCTTCGCGTCATTATCGCTACCTTTCGGGGGTCTGCCAAACGCGATCCCGATAGCGATTGCTGCAGCGCAGCAGTGTGAAGGTTAGAAGGCGCACAGAATTCACTTTTATGACGTTGCAGCGCAGCAACTATCGCCGGTCTCCAGTCGCATCGCGCGCCTCGGCCACCATGCGCTCGACATCGGCGAGAAGGTTCTTCGCGTCGTAGACGATGCCGTCCTTGATCGTGAACCGGACGCCGCCAACGCGCTCCATCTCGCCAGTCACGTCGTTTAGGCGCAAGTGCCCGGTACCGTAGAGCGTCTTGAAATTCTGTAGCGGGTTTTCCGGCAGGATGACGAGATCTGCCAGCTTTCCGGGCCGCACAGTGCCCATTGGCGGCGTTTCGCCGGAGGGCGCATAGAGCTCTTCTGCGCCGTTCCGCGTTGCCGCACGCACGACCTCCAGCGGCGTAAATCCGGCCTCCTGCATCATTTCCAGCTCACCGACATAGGCGAAGCCCCAGGTCTGGTAGATGTAGCCGGGATCGGATCCGACCGTCACCCGCCCGCCGCGATTGGCGAAGTCGCGCACCAGCGGAAACCAGGCTTGGTAAAAGCGCCGCCAGGCAACCTCGTTCGCCGTCGTCCAATCGAAGAAGAACGACCCGTGGTTCGTTCGGGACGGCGTGTAGAATTCCATCAGCGACGGCAGCGTATAGCGCTCATGCCACTCGAAATTGCGGGCGCGTGCCAGATCGCGTCCCGCCGAGTAGATGTTGAAGGTCGGCGACATCGTGACGTCTTCGTCGATCAGCGTCGTTAGATACTCATCCCAGCGTTCATCATCTGGACCGACGACCTGCTCCGCAAGATCGGCGACGCGCGCGAAACGGTCCTGCTCGTCGGCGTAATTATAGTCGGGCGGGAACCGCTGCACGGTCGTCCCATGAAGGAGGCTTTCGAAATGCCCGTAGAAGTGCGTCAGACCGTCCATGCCAAGCTTGGCGGCGACCGCGCCGTTGACGTCGACAACGCCAAGCTGCCCGAGATGCGCGACGCTGCCCATCGCCAGCTTGTCAGATTCGTCGAGCGCAGCGGCGAGGATCTCTGGCGTGACCGGATTGAAGAACTTGATGCCGAGATACCCACGCTGCTTTGCCCACTGGACCCAGCGGCGCGCATCGGCAGGCGTCTGCGGCTTGTCCTCGCCCCAATGGCCTCCGAAGACGCCGTAGGGAAACAGGCGCGGCGCGGTGATTTCACCTTGCGCGCTGCGCCGCGCATCGGTCAGCCCTTGGTTCGCAGCGCTAAAATCGAAGGAGACGCCGCGAACGCTCGTGACACCATGAGCAAGCCATAGCTTGTAAGCATAGTCAGAGCTCGGCGCCTTTTGCGGATCGCCATTGTGACCGTGCACATCGACGAAGCCAGGCAGGACATACTGCCCGGTCGCGTCGATGGTCCTGTCGATGTTGCGTTCGGCGAAGCTGCCGACGCCGCCGATGGCCTCGATCCGGTTCCTGGCGACCAGAACGTCCAGCGGTCCGACGGGCGGCGCGCCGCTACCATCGACGATCGTCGCCCCGGTGATAAGAAGCGCGCCATAGGGGCCGGCGCCATCGTCGATCTCGCTGGCGGGGGTCGGCGCTAAACTCTGCGACAGCGCGGCGGTCGCCATGCCGACGGCAAGGCTCAGCGCCGCCAGATATGTTGTAATTCTCATTCCCCGCCCCCGGATACTGATCAGTCGAAGTTGGCGAAGTAGCGGAAGACCTCGTCCGGGTCACGGCTGTCG
>JBAUIQ010000419.1:0-1830 GCA_049683075.1 Pacificimonas sp. | reverse complement strand
GTTTTCCCGGCTGACAGGAAAGACGAAAACCATGTTCAACAAACATATCGTAAAAACGCAGTGGGGCGAAGAGACGCTAACGCTGGAAACCGGGCGTATCGCCCGACAGGCCGACGGCGCGGTGCTCGCGACGCTCGGCGAGACGGTCGTTCTCTGCTCCGTGACCGCCGCCAAGTCGGTGAAGGAGGGCCAGGACTTCTTCCCGCTCACCGTCCACTATCAGGAAAAATTCTCCGCCGCCGGTCGTATTCCAGGCGGCTTCTTCAAGCGTGAGGGCCGTCCGACGGACCATGAGACGCTGACCAGCCGGCTGATCGACCGGCCGATCCGTCCGCTGTTCCCGGAAGGGTTCTACAACGAAATCAACGTCATTTGTCAGGTGATGTCCTATGACGGTGTCAACGAGCCGGACGTACTCGCGATGGTCGGCGCGTCCGCCGCGCTGACGTTGTCCGGTCTGCCGTTCATGGGTCCGATCGCCTGCGGCCGTGTCGGCTATATCGACGGCGACTATGTCCTCAACCCGTCGCGTGAAGAGCTGGAAACGAGCGAGCTCGATCTCGTCGCCGCCGGTACGATGGACGCGGTGCTGATGGTGGAATCGGAAGCCAAGGAACTGCCCGAGGACATCATGCTGGGTGCCGTCATGCACGCGCACGAACATGGCAAGGGCGTCATCGAGGCGATCATCGAACTCGCGGAGAAGGCCGCCAAGGACCCCTGGGAACTCGACGCCGTCGAGGACAAGTCCGGCAAGCTCGACGAACTGCGCGGCATCATCGGCGACGACCTCGCCAAGGCCTATAAGCTGACCAACAAGTCGGAGCGTCAGGATGCCATCAACGTCGCCCGCACCAAGGCGCGCGAGCATTATGAGGGTCTGAAGGACTCAGATCCGGCCGAGTATCTCGGCACGCTGAAGCTCGTCAAAAAGCTGGAGTCCGACATCGTCCGCAAGGCGATCATCAAGGACGGCAAGCGTATCGATGGCCGCGAGTTGGACCAGGTTCGCCCCATCGAGGCGGAGGTCGCCGTCCTGCCCCGCACGCATGGCTCGGCACTGTTCACGCGCGGCGAAACGCAGGCCATCGTCACGACGACGCTCGGCACGGCGGACTCGGAGCAGATGATCGACGCCATCTACGGCATGTCGAAGCAGCATTTCCTGCTGCACTACAACTTCCCGCCCTATTCGGTCGGCGAAGTCGGTCGGTTCGGCGGCACCGGTCGCCGCGAAGTCGGTCATGGCAAGCTCGCCTGGCGCGCGCTGCACCCGGTCATGCCGACGAAGGAGGAGTTCCCGTACACGATCCGCGTCATCTCCGACATCACCGAGTCCAACGGCTCCTCGTCGATGGCATCGGTCTGCGGCGGTTCGCTCGCGATGATGGACGCCGGCGTGCCGCTGAAGCGCCCCGTTTCGGGCATCGCCATGGGCCTTATCCTCGAAGATTCCGGCGAGTTCGCCGTCCTCTCCGACATTCTCGGTGACGAGGATCATCTCGGCGACATGGACTTCAAGGTCGCGGGCACGTCCGAGGGCATCACCAGCCTTCAGATGGACATCAAGGTCGCCGGCATCACCGAGGAAATCATGAAGTCGGCACTTGAGCAGGCAAAGGGCGGCCGCGCGCACATCCTCGACCGCATGAACGACGCCCTCGGCAATGTCCGCCAGGAAATGTCCGAGCACGCGCCGCGAATCGAGACGTTGTCGGTGCCCAAGGACAAGATCCGCGACATCATCGGCACGGGCGGCAAGGTCATCCGCGAAATCGTTGCGGAAACGGGCGCCAAGGTCGACATCGACGACGAGGGCATCGTCAAGGT
>JBAUIQ010000418.1:0-2370 GCA_049683075.1 Pacificimonas sp. | reverse complement strand
TCGACGGACTCTCGCGGCAATCCCGAATATCGCGAGTTCGAGGGCGGTATCGGCGTCCGCGTGGCTGGCATCTCGCGAGGCTATGACCAGTTCCTGACAGGGGATGTACGGGCGGCTTCGGCGCGGGCAGCGGACACCTCGACGCGCGCAGACTGGAGCGCCAGGATCGAGACCGCGCTCGGGACTCGCGACAATGGTGTGTCCGCCGGGCTTACTGATTTCCTCGGTAGCGCAGAGCTTCTGGCGGCCGCGCCTTCGAACCGTCCGCTTCGGGCTGGCTTCCTTGCGGCCGCCCACGATCTGGCGGCAAGCTTTCGCGAAACGGCGGCGCGCCTGGAGGCGATCGATTCCGGTGTGGCGGGCAGCCTGCAACAGACGCTGACAGGCATTAACAACGCCCTTGTGTCGCTCGAAGACATCAATCGGCAACTGGCGGCGACGCCGGAAGGAACCTCCGCATCGACCGTTCTGTTGGATCGCCGCGACGCCGCCCTCGATGAGCTGTCGGCGGACATCCCCATACGAACCGAATTGCTGCCGCAGGGTAGGGTTCGCGTGCGGCTCGACACGCCCGCAGGTGAAGAACTCGTCGCACCAGGCAACCGTTCTGCGTTGGCGCTCGGCGATCCGGGCGCGAATGGCCTTCCGACACTTCTGATCGACGCCAATTTTTCCCCACGCGCCATCGCCGTACCGGACGGTGCGCGGGTCGGTGGATTGTTTGGCGCGCTTGCGGACGTCCGCACCGCCAGTGCGAACATCGATACGCTGGCCGTCGATGCGGCAACCGTCCTGAACGACCAGCATCAACTCGGCGCCGACCTGTCCGGCGCGCCTGGGCAGCCGCTTTTCTCCGATAGGTCGGGCGGTGCCTTGGCATCGGCAGCGGACATGATCGCGGTCGACCTGTCGCCTGAAGATGTCGCCACCGCGGACGCCCTCCTGCCGGACGGCATTACGCCAACGCCAGCGGGTTATGAAGACAACCGCAATCTTATGGCGCTGTCGACGCTCGCAGAGACACTGGCCCCGCGCATCGCCGATTTTCGCGGTGATGCAGCCATCGCAACGGCCTCGGCGCGAGACCGAGCGGACATAGCCGATCTTTCGCGCGGCGATGCGGAGGCGGCTCGGGCCAACGCGCTCGGCGTCAATCTCGACGAGGAGGCGGCGGACCTGATCCGGTACCAGCAGTCCTATGACGCGGCGGCACGCATCATCGCGACCGCCCGCGACACCTTCGATACCCTGCTGAACCTGCGCTGAGGAGCGTCACGATGCGAATTTCAACGGCAGCCTGGTATGGTGGGCAGACGGCAAACATGGCGCGGCTGCAGGCCGAAACAGCGCGTCTTCAAGAAAACATCGCGACGGGCACCCGGCTGCGCGCCGCCTCCGACGATCCGGCGGCGAGCGCGCGCGCCGATCGACTCGCTGCGAGGGAAGCGAATGTCGACCTGTGGGCGAAAAACGCCGACACCGCCGCCAACCGGCTCACGACGAGCAGCGAGGCCCTGACGAACATGTCGTCGGATCTCGTCCGGATCCACGAGCTGACGCTTAGCGCGGCGAACGAAACGCTGTCCCCGGCGGACAGGCAGGTGATCGCCGCCGAAATCGAACAGCTTGTGGGCGGTCTTCTGACACTCGCCAATACAAAGGATGCGGATGGCCGCTATGTTTTCGCTGGTGCCGCCAGCGACAGTCCCGCGTTCGCCGAAGTCGGCGGGGTAATCACTTACCAAGGCTCCGGAGAACCGCCGCGCGCGCCCATCGCTGCGGAACGCGCTGTCAGCGTCGGCGACGGCGGCGATGGCATATTCGACGTCGGCGGCGGCCGTTCGATTTTTACTGCCGCTGAAGATTTGCTGGCGACATTGCGCGCCGTCCCGGCGGGGGCCGAGGAAACTGACGCTCAGCGGACTGCGCGTCGCGCCGGTCTTGATTCCGCCCTTCGTGATTTCGAGGCGGCGGAGACGAGCGTCGGCGAGGCGAATGCGACGCAGGGCGCGCGGCTGGCGCAGATCGAAACCGCATCCGAGCGGCTGGCGATTGACCGGCTGGACGCCGTCTCGGCCCGTTCGGCGATCGAGGACACCGACATCACGCGGGCCATCGTCGATCTGGAGCGCAAGACGACGCTGCTCCAGGCGGCGCAAGCCGGGTTCACCCGCATCTCCAGCCTTTCCCTTTTCCAGCGCCTGTAGAGGACCGAAACTATGCTCGTCGGCATCGGCATCATCGTTCTCTTCGGCATGGTCTTCGGCGGCTATATGCTGGCGGGCGGCTATCTGGGGCCGATACTGGTCGCGCTGCCCTTCGAATTCATGATCATCGGCGGCGCTGCGGCCGGCGCCATGATGATCGGGA